>JAFZSD010000086.1 GCA_017619535.1 Oscillospiraceae bacterium
ATGAGATAGATCTTCTTCATGCCCTTCGCGATGCCGCGCAGGCAGATGGCGAAACGGTTGCGGGAGAGGATCGGGAAGATGACTCCGACGGTGTCGCCGCCGACCTTCGCCGCGACGTCCTTAGCGATCGCGTCGACGGAGGCGTAGTTGCCCATGGAGCGCGCTACGACGGACTCCGTAACCGCGACGACGTCCCTGTCGTTGAGGGGGAAGCCTTCGGAAGCTGACGCGTTGAGCACGCTTTCCGCGACTATCGCGGCAAGATCGTCGCCCTCTCTGATGATGGGGGCGCGGATGCCTCTTGAAACTGTACCGACTGTTCTCATTTACAGACTCCTCCAGAATAAGGATGTTATTTATGAATACCGCGGGGACGCGGAAGTCACGTCAGATGAATTTGCAGATCTTTCCTACCACCGGCACCCAGAGGCTGATCAGGATGACGAGCCAGATCTGGAGCGGGAGCGTTATCCTCAGCATATCCATGGGAGTGTAGTATTCCGTATCATAGGTGAGCCGCGTGACGGAGTCGCGCGGGAGAAGATAATTGTTGCAGGCGCAGAGCCCGAGCGCCATGATCGCGACCGCCGGAGAGAGCCCGCATGCGGCAGCGAAGGCGCAGAGCAGCGGCGCAGCTATGACCATTATCACAGGCGCGGAAGAGAGGAGGCCGAGCAGGACGAACGTCACCACCGCGATTATCGCGACGGCGGGCACGGCCGCGATGTGGGACTTCATGACCATGTTCAGCATGCCCGCTCCGGCCATGGCGTTCACGAGGGCGAGGAGCGTGCCGGCAAGGAACACAGGGCTCCAGTCCACGTCGCGCAGGAAAGTCTTTATATCCAGGATGCGGATCCCCGGCAGGAAGAAGACGCAGGCTCCGAGCAGGGACACCATCGCGACGTCCAGCGCGGATATCCAGGAGGAAGCGATCCACAGGACTATCATCGCCGCGGTCACGATAAGGACCTTCTTCTCCTGGGCGCCGACTTCATCGGGTATCGCCAGCGAGTTTATGAAGGAGCGCATCGTGCCGGGCTCCACCTCGCAGGGCCTGAAGATCTTGACTATGAGGAACCATGCTGCGGGCAGGGCGAATACGGCGAGGGGGATCCCCGCGCAGAGCCACTGCACGAAAGAGATGCTGTTGCCGGTGAACTTTTCCAGCATGGTGATCGCGTACATGTTGAGGGAGCTTCCGACCGGAGTTATCATGCTGCCGATCATGCTCGCCACCGGTATGCCGACCATGAAGGCGCGTCCGGTGCGCTGCCTCTGCGCGTCGTCATGGTAAAGGTCGAGCAGGCTCAGCGCTATCGCCATGAATATGGCACACGTTGCCATGGTCGACGTTATCGCGGAAAGGAGCGCCGCGCAGATCATCATGGTGAGCAGAACGCTGCGGACGTCCTTTCCGAAGGACTGAAGGATCTTCAGCAGCACGCGCTTGGCGAGAGGCACCTTTGCGTAAGCCTCGGCGAGGGCGACCGCCGCCAGCACGAATACCGGAACGCGGGTCGCAAATCCGGAGAGCGCTCCGGAGAAGCCGTCCGTTATTCCGGTGATCGGCATGAGCACTATGCAGATGAGGCATGCGACGACCGGATGAAGAGCCTTCGTCAGCATGATGATGAGCAGCGCGACCGCCATCGCTAGCGCCGTCACTCCCGGCTTCGCGGAGGCGTCCGCGGTACGTATGAAGAAGGACGCGGCGAATACGACGACCGCCGCCGCAAGACCGATTAACTGTTTCTTTTTCACTTTCAGTCCTCGCTTTCGGCTGAAACTGCAGGCAGTTCCGGAAGCCTGTTCACAGGGCCTCCGGACGCTCCATAGTATACATTAAAAATCGCTCTATTGTCAATTGGACCCGGCCTCTCAGAAGCCCAGCAGACGTCCTGCCTGGAACACGAGCGCCGATACTATATATGCCACGACTATCTGCCACGCCACGGACATCCCCGTCCATTTCAGGCTGTTCATCTCCTTGTGAATCGCGGACACCGCAGCCACGCATGGAACGTACAGGAGCACGAACACCAGAAAGGCCAGCGCCGAGAGAGGCGTGAACCCCGTCATCGACGCGGCGACTGCCGCGCCGGAGGCTGTGATCGAAAAACCGTAGAACATGCTGAGAGACGAGACGACGGCCTCTTTGGCGACGAGGCCCGTGAGCAGCGCCACGGCCGCCTGCCACATTCCGAACCCCTGGGGCCTGAACGCCGGCGCTATGAAGCTGCCGATGCCGGCGAGTATGCTCTTGGACGCGTCATCCGTCATGCGCAGCCTTATATCGAAGCTCTGCAGGAACCAGAGCACTATGCTCATTATGAGGAGCACCGTTCCGGCCTTTATGAGGAACCCCTTGACACGCTCCCAGACGTGGAGCAGCGTGTTGTGGGCGGAGGGCATGCGGTACGGCGGCAGCTCGAGAACGAACGCCGCGGGCTCCCCGGCGAAAAGCGTCTTCTTGAAGATAAGTCCGGAAATGACGGCCATAACGAGGCCCAGCACATACAGGCAGAAGACGACCAGTCCCGCCCACGCTCCGAAGAACGCGGAGGTGATGAGCCCGTATACCGGCAGTTTGGCCGCGCAGCTCATGAACGGGATGAGCATTATCGTCATGCGCCTGTCCTTCTCGTTCTCCATGGTCCGGGCGCCCATGACCGCGGGTACGGAGCATCCGAATCCCATGAGCATGGGTATGAACGCCTTGCCCGAGAGCCCGAAACGGCGCATCAGCCTGTCCATAATGAACGCGGCCCTGGACATGTAGCCCGAGTCCTCAAGAAGGGAGAGGAACAGGAACAGCAGCGCTATCTGCGGAAGGAACGTGAGGACGCCGCCGACTCCGGCGATTATGCCGTCGCATATGAGGCTGACGAGCCATCCGGCGACGGACAGCGACTCCAGCGCCGAGCGCACCCATACGGCCAGGACGCTGTCTATCAGATAGGCCACCCCGTCGGACAGCCAGGACCCTATCGGCCCGAAGGTTATGGCGAAGACGATGAGCATTGTCAGCAGGAAGACCGGAACGGCGAACACTTTGTGCGTGGCCACCCTGTCGATGCGGTCGCTCAGTGTCACGGCGTCGGGCGCTCTTCCCTTCTTGACCGAGGCCCGGACGACGCTCTCTATATAGGCGTACCTGCTGTCCGCTATGAGCGTCTCCCTGTCCCCGAGCTCGCTGGAACTCTCATATTCCTTCGCGATCTCTTCTATCTCGTTTTTCGTTTTTTCGTCGAGGTCTAGGGCTTTCTCGACGATATAGTCGCCCTCGAGGAGCTTTATCGAGGCCCAGTGCGCGGGCAGACGCACCTCGTAGGCACGGTCGTGGATCAGGGCGCTGACGCGGTGGTGTATCTCATGGGTGTATTCGTCGTAGAGATCGTCTGGCTCGAGATTGAAACCGACGTGCATCTGCATATGCGCGACCTGCAGCAGTTCCTCCAGGTTCTCCCCCGTCTTTGCGGATATGGGAACGACGGGCACG
Organism: Oscillospiraceae bacterium; assembly: GCA_017619535.1. Classification (GTDB taxonomy): domain Bacteria; phylum Bacillota; class Clostridia; order Oscillospirales; family Oscillospiraceae; genus RGIG8048. The sequence goes on from JAFZSD010000086.1 coordinate 3,503, forward strand.
CCCAGTTCCTTCGAAAGTCTGGCGGCGTCTATCTCGTCGCCCTCCTTGCGCGCCTCGTCCATGAAGTTCAGCGCGACGACCATGGGGCGCTCCAGCTCCAGCAGCTGTATCGTCAGGTACATGTTCCGCTCTATATTGGTCGCGTCCACTATGTTGATGATCGCGTCAGGCGGCTGTTCTCCCTGTCCCGCGCCGATGATATAGTCGCGGGTCACGATCTCCTCCATTGAATACGGGGAGAGCGAGTATATGCCCGGAAGGTCGACTATCGTGACCTCCCGGTCTCCGATCTTCGCGACGCCCTCTTTCTTCTCTACGGTGACGCCGGGCCAGTTGCCCACGTACTGGTTGGCTCCTGTCAGGGCGTTGAACAGCGTCGTCTTTCCGCAGTTCGGGTTGCCGGCGAGCGCTATGTACATCCTTCTGCTGTCGTGAGCCTCGTGGTCGTAGTTTTCTGAGTGATGTTCGTACTCATGCGCATGCTCCATCTGCATCTGCATGAGCGTCTCGTCGGAGATCGTGTGCTCCCTGGGCGCCTCGGTCTTCCTGCGCCGGCCTGACGGCGCGTCGGTCATATCTATCTGTCTTGCGTCCTCGCGGCGGATCGAGAGCTCGTAGCCGCGGATGCAGACCTCTATCGGGTCGCCGAACGGCGCGATCTTCTTGACTAGCACTTCCGTGCCCGGAGTAAGCCCCATGTCCACCAGCCTGCGTTTGACTGACGCAGACTTGTTGCCCACCGAGCTTATCGTGCCGCGCTGCCCCGGGGCCAGATCCTCCAGCGTCCGGGTGTTGTCGAGAACCGCCATAAGTGTTCTTCCTTCTTCCTGTATATTAAAAGGAGTCCGCGCCCGCCGGGGCGCGGATCGCCGTCAGACGTTGAAACGGAACAGCGTAACGTCGCCGTCCTTCATTACGTATTCCTTGCCCTCGGAGCGGACAAGGCCTTTTTCCTTCGCGGCAGCCATGCTCCCGCACGCCTTCAGATCGTCGAAGGCGACGATCTCCGCGCGGATGAAACCGCGCTCGAAGTCCGTGTGGATCTTGCCCGCCGCCTGCGGGGCCTTCGTGCCGTTCTTTATGGTCCAGGCGCGCACCTCGTCAGCGCCGCAGGTCAGGAACGAGATAAGTCCCAAAAGCGAGTACGAGCACTTTATAAGCCTGTCCAGGCCGGACTCGTGGAGTCCGAGCTCCTCAAGGAACATCTCCCTGTCGTCGGCGTCGAGCTCCGCGATCTCCATCTCCGTTTTCGCACATATGGGCAGGACGCTGGCGCCTTCGCTGTCGGCCAGCTTCTTCACGGCCTTGTAATAGTCGCTGTTCTCGTAGTCGGCTATGCCGTCCTCGTCCATGTTGGCGGCGTATATAACCGGTTTGAGCGTAAGCAGGTCGGAGGTGGCGATGAGTTCGGCCTCCTCCTCGTCGCAGTCGAAGCTGCGGGCGGATCCGCCGCCGTCCAGATGCTCTCTCAGCCGCTCGAAGACCTCCGCCTCATGCATGAACTTCTTGTCGCCGCCCTTTGCGGCCTTCCTGGCCTTCTCTATCCTGCGGTCCACCATCTCCATGTCCGCCATGATGAGCTCGATGTTTATTATATCTATATCTCTCAGCGGGTCGGTGCCGCCCTCCACGTGGATGACGTTTTCGTCGTCGAAGCAGCGGACGACGTGGACTATGGCGTCCGTCATCCTTATGTTGCTCAGAAACTTGTTGCCGAGGCCCTCGCCCTTCGAGGCGCCGCGGACCAGCCCCGCAATATCCACGAACTCGATGACCGCGGGCGTGTACTTCTTCGGATTGTACAGCTCAGCAAGATAGTCTAGCCGCTCGTCAGGCACCGTAACGACGCCCACGTTGGGATCGATGGTGCAGAACGGATAGTTGGCGCTCTCGGCGCCGGCGTTCGTTATCGCGTTGAAAAGGGTAGATTTCCCCACGTTGGGAAGGCCCACTATGCCAAGCTTCATATCGCATTCTCCATTCGGTCGTTATAGCCGGAAAACAGTTCCGGTCAACAAAAATATTCTAACATCATTTCAATCGCTGTCAAACACTTATTTGTCTTTTCGGGCCCTTGCGGCCGGCCGCTCTTCCGGCTTTTCCCCGGAACTGACGGAGCTGAAAACTCCCTTTTCCGCCCGGTCAAAGGAATACGCCCTGCAGGCCCGGCCCGCAGGGCGTATTTTTGAAACGGTCGATGCGTTATTTTTTGACGAATGTCAGTTCCTCGCCGAACGAATCCTTGATGATCAGCGTCTTTGCATCCTTGAAAGAATACTCGCTGTCAAACACATCGTCCTCGGAAAAGATCTCATTGTTCACATATGTAACGAGAAGATGCCCTTCCTTAGCTTCATATTTGAGCTCGTAGGTGACGTCTTCGCCGGTCGTATTCATGGTGTATGTCCCGGTCCCGTCATCCTTCAGAACATATTTAGCGCTGATTCCCGTCTCCTTGTCAAGGTACTCCCAGGTGCCGGTAAGCGAGTTGCCTTCAGTTTTGCCGCATCCCGCAGCGGAAACGGCGATAGCGATCACCAGCAATACCGCAAGAATGATACTTACTTTCTTCATGCCGCTTATCTCCTTTCAAACATGCTGCTCCGGCAGCTCCGGCCGACGGTCTTCCGCTCAGCCTCCACGGTCTTTTTCTGCAACGTTACACATTATACCCAATCATCCGCCGGAATTCAAGACCGGGAGAAAATGCCGTCCTTATATGCGGCCGAGCTGCCCTCCCGGCTCTCAGGCGTCTGTTTGTTACTTTTGTCGGTTGACACGGCGCCGTTCTTCAAATAGGATATGCGTGTAAGGAGGGCGGGGCCCGTGCACGTCGGAGACATCGAGATAACCTCAAAAAGCTGGCTCGCGCCCATGGCGGGAGTCTGCGATCTCGCCTTCCGCACCGTCTGCCGCTCTTTCGGCGCGGGGATGACGTGCAGCGAGATGGTCAGCGCCAAAGCGCTCACCTTCGGGGACGAAAAAACGAAGACCCTGCTGGCTCTTGGGCCCGACGAGCATCCGGCCGCCGTTCAGATCTTCGGCCACGAGCCCGACTGCATGGAGCGCGCCGCCGCGCTCGCCGCGGAAGTGTCCGGCGCGGATATCATGGATATCAACATGGGATGCCCCGTCGGGAAGATAGTCAGAAACGGCGACGGCTGCGCACTGATGCGGGATACGGCTCTTGCCGCCGAGATAGTCAGGGCCGTACGCCGCGGATGCGGGCTCCCCGTCACGGTCAAGTTCCGCAAAGGCTGGGACGGCGGCAGCGTGAACGCAGTCGAATTCGCCCGCGCCATGGAGGACGCCGGCGCCTCCGCGCTCGCCGTCCACGGCAGGACCCGGGTGCAGATGTACTCAGGCACCGCTGACTGGAACATAATCCGCGACGTGAAGGCCGCCGTGTCGATCCCCGTAGTCGCCAACGGCGACGTGTTTTCCGCAGACGACGCGATGCGCATGTTCCGCCGCACGAACGCGGACGCGGTGATGATAGGGCGCGGCGCTTTCGGAAATCCCTGGATATTCGGACAGATAAACGCAGCCCTCTCCGGCCTTCCCGTTCCGGAGCCGCCGGCGCTATCCGAACGCCTCGATACCGCGGTGCGCCACATCGAGCTCGCCGCCCGGCTGAAGGGCGAGCGCGTCGCCTGTCTCGAAGCCAGAAAACACTACGCATGGTATCTGAAGGGCGTGCCCCACGCCGGCCTGTTCAGGAGCCGGATCGTGCAGGTGTCGACGCTCGAAGACATTTACAGGATAACGGAACAGATCAAAAGAGAACTGGGGTGATCGAACTGAACTCCGCCGAAGAACTGGCGCTGATCGAAAAGGTCAGGGCCGGCGACCCGGACGCCTTTGAGCCGCTCGTCCTCGAGCACCAGAAGAAGGTCTACAACCTTGCGCTCAGGCTCCTCCGGGATCCGGACGACGCGGCCGACGCCGCTCAGGACGCGTTCATAAAAGCCTATACGGGTCTGGACAGCTTCCGCGCTGACAGCAAATTCTCAGTGTGGCTGTATCGGATCACATACAACATATGCCTCGATTACGTCCGCAGGAAGAAGCGCGCAAACGAGATCCCGCTGACGTACGAAGACGACGACGGGAATGAGGCCGAGCTCCCGATCCCGGATGAGAGCGCCTCGCCCGAAAGAGAATACGAAAAGACCGAGCTCCGCGAACTCATAAACAGCGGTCTCGACTCCCTCAGCCCCGAACACCGCCAGATACTCATCATGCGCGAGATATCCGACATGAGCTATTCCGAGATAGCGGAAGCCCTCTCCATCGAAGAGGGCACGGTAAAGTCGCGCCTGTCCCGCGCGAGACGGGGCCTCGCAGAATTTCTCTCCGCGCACGGAACTTCCGGCGGTCTTTCGCGTCATAAGAACGGAAAGGGGGCGGAGACGGATGCCTGACTGCGAAAAATACTTCGATCTTATAAGCGCATATATAGACGGCGAGCTGACGGCTTCCGAAGAAGCGGAGCTCCAGACGCATCTCGCCTCCTGCAGCCACTGCCGCGCCGTTTACGACGCTCTCGCAGGCCTGTCCGGCGAACTCCGCTCCGATCTCGAGGAACCTCCCGAAGACCTGGCCGCGAACGTGATGTCGGCTGTCCGCGCACAGTGCGGATACCCGCTCGCCGGCGCAGCCAAAGAACAGAAAAAGCGCCGCACCGTGATCTTCCGCCGCACGGCGCTCGCCGCAGCGTGCGTCGCGCTGGTCATCCTGGCCGTGCCTACGCTCTCGAAGTTCGGACGCATGGGAAGCGCGGGGAGCACGAACAACTCGGCGCCCGCCCCTGCTTCGCTGTCGGCGTCGATGTACAGCGCCAAATCCGACGAGGCTTATCCCGAAGAGGCGCCGATGATGACCGCCATGTACGACGGGGCGCAGGACGACTCTGCCGTTTACGAGAGCGAGCCGGCGTCGAACGGCGCCGAATCCTCCGGCATGAAATCCGAGCAGCCCGCCGCGGCCGAGGAGCCTGCCGACAGCGCGTCTCCCGACGCCGGTTACTACCGGAACTGGGACGACGTGCAGAGCGGGATGGACGGCGGATACGATCTCGTGATCACTGTCCGCGGCGGTGTCCCCGACCGCTTTGACGGCATCATATTCTACGACGGCGGCGGAGACGTCGCGTCCTATGCAGTCATATCTCTCGAGGAGGCAGAGGCTCTGGCGTCCGGGCTCGACGCCGGAGACGGCGTGGAGATCAAACGTTTCGACGCCGGCACCGGCCTTGCGCTCGTGCTCGTAAAGTGAGTGAACTCCCATATACCGCGCCCCGGCCGCACTGATCGGCCGGGGCGCTCTTCTTTTGCCGAATTAAGAGCCCTCCGCCTTGACAATACCGGTCATATTATATAAGATAGTTTAATTAAAGTGAGTATTACCAAAGGAGCTGCAGATATATGGCAAAGGACAAGAAAGTCGAACAGATCACCGATATGGAGGTAGATTTCGCGCAGTGGTACACCGACATCTGCCGCAAGGCGGAGCTCGTCGAGTACTCCAGCGTCAAGGGATTCACCATCCTCCGCCCCTACGGCTACGCGATCTGGGAAAATATACAGCGGATCCTGGACGGGGAATTCAAGAAGACCGGCCACGAGAATGTGGCGATGCCGGTGCTGATCCCCGAGAGCCTGCTGAAAAAGGAGGGCGAGCTGGTCAACGGCTTTGCGCCCGAGGTCGCCTGGGTCACCATGGGCGGCAACGAGCAGCTCGAGGAGCGCCTCGCGTTCCGTCCGACGTCCGAGACGATGTTCTGCGACCACTGGCACAGCGTGCTGCAGAGCTACCGCCAACTGCCGATGCTCTACAACCAGTGGTGCTCCGTCATCCGCTGGGAAAAGACCACCCGCCCGTTCCTGCGTTCCCGGGAGTTCTGGTGGCAGGAGGGCCATACGATACATGAGACCGCCGAGGAGGCCATGGCCGAGACCGAGCAGCAGCTCAACTGCTACGCCGATTTCTGCGAGAACGTTCTCGCCATGCCTGTCGTCAAGGGCCGCAAGACCGAAAAGGAGAAGTTCGCAGGCGCGGAGGCGACCTACACCATCGAGTGCATGATGAAAGACCGCAAGGCTCTCCAGTCCGGCACAAGCCACTACTTCGGAGACAAGTTCTCCCGCGCGTACGACGTGACTTTCACCGGCCGCGACAACACGCTCCAGTATCCTTTCCAGACCTCATGGGGCTCCACCACCCGCCTCATAGGCGCGGTCATCATGACCCACGGCGACAACAACGGTCTCGTCCTGCCGCCCCGTATCGCGCCCATCCAGCTCGTCGCGATCCCCATCGCCGCGCACAAGAACCCCGAAGTGCTCGAGACGGTGCAGGCAGTCCTTGAAAAGCTCGACGCCGCCGGGATCCGCACCAAACTCGATGTATCCGAGCAGTCCATGGGCTGGAAGTGCGCTGAATATGAGATGAGAGGCGTGCCCGTAAGGCTCGAGCTCGGTCCCCGCGACCTGGAGAACGGCCAGTGCTGCCTCGTGCGCCGCGACAACAGGGAGAAAGTCTTCGCCCCGATCGACGGCATCGAAGAGTCTGTAAAGAAGCTTCTGGACGACATACACGACAATCTGTTCGCCATGGCCAAGAAGAATCTGGATGAAAACACCTTCGATCTCACCACTTGGGAAGAGGTCCGGGACATGGCCCAGGGCAGGGGCGGCTTCGCGCGGACCAAATGGTGCGGCAGCCTCGAGTGCGAGCTCGCCATGAAGGAGAAGGCGGGAGTATCGTCCCGCTGCATGCCGCTTGAGCAGAGCGGCACGACCGGAAAGTGCCCGGTGTGCGGCAGGGAATGCACCACCGACATCTACTGGGGCGTCGCGTACTGATACCTTCCCGAGGGAAAAGCACATCGCATAAAGGAGCAGATTTATGCTTAAGCGTATGACAATCGAAGAGGCCGTCGGCCTCGTCAAGGACGGAGACACCATCTGGATAAACGCCTTCGGCGCCTGCGCGTCTCCGATAGAGCTCAACAAGGCGCTCACTAAGCGTTTCCGCGAGACCGGCTCGCCCCGTCACCTGTCCGTCTACAGCGCGTTCAGCTTCAGCGACTGGAAGGACGGGAGCGACGTCGAGGGCTACATCACGGAGGGCGCCGTCGACCGCGTGGTCATCGGCCACTACTCCAGCCTCCGCGACACCTGCCGCGCCATCATGGACAACAGGATCGAAGGCTACAACCTGCCGGGCGGCATAATGTCCCACATGGTAAGGGCCGCGGCGCGCGGAGCCAAGTCGCTCTTTTCCAAGACCGGTCTCAATCTGTTCGTCGATCCCAGGAACGGCGGACAGTACAAACTCAACGAAAAGTCCAAGCTCGATCTGGTCTCCCTCGCCGAGGAGGACGGGGAGCTCGGCCTCCTTTACAAGATACCGAAGATCGACATCGCCTTTATAAAGGCCAGCTTTGCCGACGAGCGCGGAAACATCTCGTTCCAGAACGAGTGCGCGTCCATCGACGCTCTTTCCGTCGCCCAGGCGACCCACAGGAACGGCGGCAAGGTCATCGTGCAGGTGGTGCGCATCGTCAACAACAACATGCCGCCCCGCACCGTCAACGTCCCGTCCGCGCTGGTGGACGCCGTCGTCGTCTGCCCCAAGCAGCAGCAGCTCACCAACCTGGAGGGCTTCTATGATTTCATCTGCGGCAAGTACGTCCCCCGCGGCGCCATACTGAAGGCCTGCCGGGAGGAGCTCCGGGGCGCTATAGGAAGCGTCTCACACCGAAGCTCCCTCCACACCGCGCTGGCGCGGCGCGCCGTCAGGGAGATCGAGCCCGGCCAGATAGTCAACATAGGGATAGGCATACCCGAGCTCGTAGCGGAGGAAGTCCTGAACCGCAACATGGTGGAGGACGTGCACCTCAGCGTCGAATCCGGACACACCGGCGGTTTTCCCCTGGGCGCCCAGGGCTTCGGCGTCGCCATCGGTCCCGATTCGATGATGGACATGTCGCGGCAGTTCGACTTCTATGAAGGCGGCGGCCTGGATCTGTGCTTCGTCGGCGCTCTCGAGATAGACAAGGCCGGAAACGTAAACGGCCACTATACCACCGGCAAGCTTTCCGGTATAGGCGGTTTCGCCAACATAACCCAGACGACGAAGAAGGTCGTGTTCTGCTTCACCTTCACCAGCGGCGGCATCGAGGGCGAATTCGACGGGGAAAGAGTCTCCATCGCGAAGGAAGGCCGCATAAACAAATTCGTAGATCACGTGGGCAGTCTCAGCTTCAGCGTCAAGAACGCCCGCGAGAACGGGCAGGAGATTCTGTACGTGACCGAACGCTGCGTGTTCCGTCTCGGCGAGAACGGTCTCGTCCTTTCCGAGGTGGCTCCCGGGATCGACGTACAGAAAGACATCCTCGAAAAGCTGCCCTTCGAAGTGGAGGTCGCGGAACCGCTCCGCACCATGGAGTTCTGACACCGGGAGGTCCGTATGCCGGCAACATTCATCAATATGGCGACCGTGCTCGTCGGGAGCCTGATCGGTATCTTCTTCCGGAACAGGATCAGGGAGAAGTATATCGAGACCATATTCGCCGCTATAGCGCTGTGCACGGCGGCTATAGGCATCATGAGCGCCGTCAAGACGAGCCACATCCTGATCGTGATCGTCTGCCTCGTCATCGGTTCCGTGATCGGCGAGGCCCTGCGCATCGACGACCGCATCGAGAACGCCGGGACTTGGCTCAACGAAAAGCTGTTTCGCGGACGCGAGGGCAACAGCCGGTTCGCCGAAGGATTCGTCTCCGCCAGCGTCCTGTTCTGCGTGGGCTCCATGACGATAATGGGCTCTCTTGAGGCAGGCATCCGCGGCGACTACAGCATCATACTGGCCAAGAGCGTCATGGACCTTATTTCCTCCATGGCATTCGGGGCCGCGATGGGCATCGGAGTCACCTTCTCGGTCCTGTTCATACTCGTATATCAGGGCGGGATAACGCTTCTGGCCGGCCTCGCCGCGCCCTACCTCAGCGATATGGTGGTAACGGAGATGTCCGCTGTAGGCGGAGTCATGCTCATAGGCATGGCGGTGAACATGCTGGAACTCTCGGACAAACGCATCCGTCTGGCGAACATGCTCCCGGCCATATTCCTGCCCATCATATACTTCCCCCTTGCGGAACTCGTAAAGGGGCTGTTCTGAATCACCGGAACACCAAAAGCTCCCTTCCGGGAGCTTTTTCATATCTGTCCTGTACAAAGGAGCGTTTTAATATGACCAACCAGCAGAAATGGAAGGCTCTTTGCAGAAGACTCGACGAGATCGACGCCTACGAACGGTGCCTCGGCAAGGTGAACTTCGACATGGAGTGCTGCGCGCCCGAGGAGGGCATCGAACAGGCCGGCGAGGACATGGCGATCCTCGGCAAACATATCTACAAGCTCACCCATGCCCCGCGCTACACGGCGCTCCTGGAGGAGCTCCACGCCGACGGGGAGGGGCTGACCGCCGTACAGAATAAGGCCGTAGAACACCTCTATGACCGCTACGCCCGGGAAAAGAACATCCCGCCGAAGCTCAATTACGAGATGGATCTCGCCTCGAACAGGGCCTACGGCGCATGGCTGAAGGCCAAGAAGGCCGCGGATTTCTCGCTCTTCCGCGACAGTCTCGCGGAGCTGATCCGGTACCAGCGTCTATCCGTCTCCCTGCGCGACACGCAGAAGGAGACAGTCTACGACACCTGTCTCGATGACATGGAGAAAGGCGGCAGCATAGCCCAGCTCGACGGGTTCTTCTCGTCGCTAAAGGACAGGATAGTACCCCTCATCCGCCGCATCGCGGAGGAGGGCAGGCCTATCCGGGATGACTTCATGTCCCGCAAAGTCCCTATCCCCGCCCAGGAGGCCATGTCCCGATATCTTCTTGAACTCGAGGGCCTTCGCCGGGAGGCCCTGGTGCTGATGACTACCGAGCACCCCTTCACCGACAACTACGGCAGACACGACGTCCGGGTGACGACCCATTATTACGAGGACTGCTTCATCTCGAACGTCTTCACGACGCTGCACGAGGGGGGCCACGCCCTGTTCATGCAGAACGAGCCCCAGGAGCTGTACGACCAGCACTGCGCGGACAACATGACGAACGCGATGCACGAGACTATCTCGCGCTTTTACGAGAACCTTATAGGCCGCAGCGAGGCCTTCATCGGCTTCGTCGCGCCGAAGATCCGGGAGTTCTCCGGCGGTGTCTTCGACGACGTATCCGACCGCGAGCTCTACGAGGCCGTGAACGTGGCCCGTCCCGGCCTTATACGTATGGAGGCGGACGAGCTAAGCTACTGTCTTCATATCATGATAAGGTATGAGCTGGAGAAGGCTCTGGTGAACGGAGAGATCACAGCGGACGACGTCCCCGCGCTTTGGAACAGGAAATACCGCGAGTATCTCGGAGTAGAAGTGCCCGACGACGCTCAGGGCTGCCTGCAGGACGTACACTGGACCGCAGTCTATTTCGGCTACTTCCCCTCCTACGCCCTCGGAAACGCCTACGGCGTGCAGATCCTCCGCGCGATGAAGCGCAACTTCGACGTGGACGCCGCCGTGGCGAAGGGGGAACTGTCCCGGGTGCGCGACTGGCTGAGCGAAAAGGTGTTTTCCATCGCGTCCCTCACCACGCCGGACGAATGGATCCGCGCGATCACCGGCGAGGGGCTGAACGTAGGGTACTACCTGGACTACCTCGAAGAGAAGTTCTCAAAACTGTACGGACTGAAATGAGACCCAACCCGGAACATACGCAAAGGATCCGGCGGACGAACCGCCGGATCCTTCTTTTTCATGTCTGTCAGTTTCGCGTATAGATATTTATGAACTCCGCATGCAGTTTCGAATAGATAAGTTTCTGACCGCCGTAGAGTCCGTAGTATCCGGAGAGCATGTAGCTCACGGCCGCCGCCACCGCGAAATACGCAAGTCCGCCGGAACCGAACAGCTCCAGCCCCAGGAAAACGGACGCCATGGGGCAGTTCACCATGGCGCAGAAAAACGCCACCAGCCCGACGGCGGCGCAGAAGCCGGGGTCGAGTCCCATGACCTGCCCGAAGACGCATCCGAACGTAGCTCCGACGAACATCGACGGCACTATCTCGCCGCCCTTGAATCCGGTGGCAATGGTGATCACGGTGAATACGATCTTGAGGGCGAAAGCCTCGGGCCGCGCTTTGCCGCCCGCGGCGTCGATTATCACTGCCATGCCGGCGCCGTTGTAGTCGCGGGTTCCCACGGCGAGGGTCAGCCCTATAAGGATCGCGCTGCCTATGAGGATGCGCAGATAATCGTTCCTTATCTTGCCGTGGGCCAGCTTTTCTCCGTGGTGCAGCGCAAGGCAGAACAGTATGCTTATCCCTCCGCACAGTGCGGCGAGGAGCACGATCTTCAGCACCGGTACGGCCGCCAGCTGCGGCACGGCTATCGCCGGAAAGACTTCAGGGCCTATCCCGCACAGAGACGATACTTCGTTCGCCACGAGGCCGGATATGACGCAGGGCACCAGAGCGACGTAATAGAATTCGCCGACGCTTATGACCTCGAGAGCGAAGACCGCCGCCGTTATCGGAGTCGAGAACACGGCCGCAAATACGGAGCAGGCCCCGCACATCACCAGGACGTGGCCGTCCTTCTCGCCCAGGCGGAACAGTCTGCCCGCCTGGTATCCCAGCGTGCCGCCTATCTGTATCGCGGCGCCCTCGCGTCCCGCCGATCCGCCGACGAACTGGGTTATCACGGTGCTGACGAATATAAGCGGAGCCATGAGCGCAGGTATCTTCTCATCGCTGCGCACCGCCCGCAGCACGTTGTCGGTCGTCAGCGGCGCCTTCGCAGCCTTGTACATCAGCGCTATGAGCAGCCCTCCGGCCGGCATCAGCCAGAGCGTCCAGGGGTTCGCCATGCGGAATGCGGCGGCATGTTTTATGCAGAGATGGAACAGCGTTCCCACGGCGCCTCCGGCCAGGCCGATGACGGCGCCGATGACCGCCCATCTCAGAAAAGCGGCAATATACTGTCCGGCACTTCTCAGCCAAAGTGCCGGACCCTTTTCATTCTTCATTTGCACACCTTCTCAGAATCCTCACTTGAGAAGCAGATATATCAGAAGGACGCATACGCCGATGCAGGTCATGATTAGAGCGAAGGAGAAGCTCTCGCTGATCCTGCGGAGCATCTCGATCGTAAGGCGCCTGACCTTCGCGAAATACAGGACGAATCTCTGGGAATGGGTGATCTTGTCGAGCAGATGTCCCAGGGCGTCCGTAAAAACGCTGCCCGCGTGCATCTTCTTTATTTTGGAAGTCTTGAACAGCTCGTTTCGGGAATCGAAGGTCTCCTGATCCGTGGTCCTGGAGACCACGCGGATCGCCGTCGGCGAAAGGAGCGAACGGCGGGCGGTATATGCGGCCGCATCCGTAGAGCCCGAGAGTATGCGTCCCACCGTGGAAGAGAGCACGGTCCTGCGCATCGTATAGGCCGCGGCGTCCGTAGCGCCGGAGAGTATATGTCCCACCGTGGAGGAGAGCACCGATCTGCGCATGGCCAGCGCCACCAGATCCGCGCTATCCGAGACCGCGCGTCCGAATACGGCTCCGACAAATGTCAGGGCGCTGAGGAGAGGCTTGTAGACGCTGTTCTCAAGGTCCATCCAGGACGGGATGACGTCGACGTAGCGCCCGTTCCTGTACGTTGCTTTCCTTATGAGCAGAAAATAGAGGACCGCGGCTATGACTATGCATATGCCGGCTCCCTTAAGGGCCTCAAGAGAGAAGAATTCCGCTTCGCCCGCCCCGGCCGCGCCCAGGAACCCCACGGCGCCGGAAGCCAGGCGGAGGGAGACCGAAGGAACGCCCAGAGCCAGTATGGCAACCGAGGATATGACGATGACCGCTGCGCTTCCGCCGTTCACGCAGGGCCGCATGGCGTCGTATTCGCTCTGCCGCTCCGGATGCTTTTCTATGAACAGCACGGTGAACAGCTTCGCCATGTAGGCGAGGGTGCAGCCGCCGGAGAAGAGGAACAGCCATTCGGCGCACTTTACCCAGAAAGCGGGGATGAACTCCGCGCACTCCAGGAGCCCTTCGTGGAGGAGCGTCTTGCTTATATATCCCGAAAACAGCGGTATGCCGCCGATGCCGAGGGCGCCGATCAGGAACGCCGCGAAGAGCAGCGGTTTGCCGCGTCCGAATCCGCGGACGTCGTTCAGATCGAGCTTATGGATGTTCATGTAGACCACGCCGGCCGCGGTGAACAGGGACAGCTTGAAGAGCGAGTGGTTGAGCATGTGCAGGACCGTGCCGGTCGCCGCAAGGGAATTGTGCTGCCCCAGGATCGAAGCCGAGGCTATGCCAACGGCTATGAAACCGATCTGGGACACCGACGAACATGCGATCGTCCGCTTGAGGTTGACGCTGAAGAGCGCCATGACGCCGCCCAGCACCATCGTGACGACTCCCAGCACGAGGAG
>JAFZSD010000087.1 GCA_017619535.1 Oscillospiraceae bacterium
CGGACGTTCACGGAGATGGTTGTTTTGAGTCTGTACAACAACAATAAATACAAAAAGAACAGTTTCCCGGATTTCAAGCTCCCTGCCGACTATCTCGGCAGCCTGCGCAACTTCGCTTCGCTTCTGGGTTCCATGGAGGACGCTGAGAAGGCGGCCAACGAGATGCTCGCTGAGACCGGCACCGGCGTTCTGGGCCCGGATGCGCCTCAAACCGAGGCCGAAAAGAAACCCGAGACTCCCGACCTCAACGAACTGCTCGCGCAGCTCGATTCGCTGGTCGGTCTCGAAAAGATAAAGGCCAATGTAAAGAGCCTCATCAACCTCGTCAAAGTCCGCAAGCTCCGCGAGGAAAACGGCCTTTCCGTGCCGCCCATGTCCCTCCACATGGTGTTCATGGGCAACCCCGGCACAGGCAAGACCACGGTGGCGCGCCTGCTCGCCGGGCTCTACTGCGCGATCGGCGTGCTCTCAAAGGGCCAGCTCATTGAAGTCGACCGCTCCGGACTTGTAGCAGGCTTTGTCGGCCAGACCGCCCTCAAAACCCAGGAGGTCATCCAGAAGGCCCTCGGCGGAGTGCTCTTCATCGACGAGGCCTACGCCCTCACATCCCGCGACGGGACCAACGATTTCGGTCATGAGGCAGTCGAGACGCTGCTCAAAGGCATGGAGGATCACAGGGACGACCTCATCGTGATCGTTGCCGGATACAGCGATCTGATGGAAGAGTTCATCTCCTCGAACCCCGGTCTAGAGTCCCGATTCAACCGCTATTTCATGTTTGAAGATTATACCGGAGAACAGCTCTACGCGATATTCGCGTCCATGTGCGTCAAGAACCAGTACGTCCTGCCGCCCGAAGCGGACGAGGCGGCGAAGAAGCATTTTGAGGATATGTACGAACAGCGCGACGAGAACTTCGGCAACGGCCGCGACGTCCGCAACTTCTTCGAGAACCTCATCGCCGTGCACTCCGACCGTATCTCCGCCATGGACGCTCCCACGAAGGACGATCTTATGAACATCGCAATAGAAGATATCGAAAAGGCGTCCATAATGTGATCCTACGGGTACTGAATATGCAGCATGCGCCCCTTTTCGGGGCGCATGTTTTTTTCTGGATCAAAGGCGCTCCTGCCCGCGGCAATGCTGCAGGAAGCGCCTTCTTTTTTGTTCGTTTAACTCTCCGCCTTCATGCTGAGATAGGCGTTGATGAAGCCGTCTATGTCGCCGTCCATGACTGCGTTTATGTTGCCGTTTTCAAAACCGGTGCGGTGATCTTTTGCCAGCGTGTAGGGCATGAACACGTAGGACCTGATCTGGCTGCCCCATTCGATCTTCATCTGCTCGCCCTTGATGTCGCTGATCTTCTCGAGGTGTTCCCTCTCCTTGATCTCAGCAAGGCGTGCCCTCAGCATCGCCATGCAGTTGTCACGGTTCTGGAACTGGCTGCGCTCGACCTGACAGCTGACCACGATGCCGGTGGGGATGTGGGTCAGACGGACCGCAGAGGAAGTCTTGTTGACCTTCTGGCCGCCCGCTCCGGAGGAACGGTATACCTGCATCTCTATATCCTCGTCGCGGATCTCTATCGAATTGTCGTCCGTTATCTCGGGCATTACCTCCACGGCCGCAAAAGAAGTGTGTCTGCGTCCGGAAGCGTCGAAGGGAGAAATCCTGACGAGACGGTGGATGCCGTTCTCGCTCTTAAGATATCCGTAGGCGTTCTCGCCGTTTATCTGGATCGTAGCGGATTTAAGGCCGGCTTCTTCGCCGTCCAGCCAGTCCATCAGCTTGTAGTCGAAGCCGTGCCGCTCCGCCCACCGCGTGTACATGCGGTACAGCATCTGAGTCCAGTCCTGCGCCTCGGTCCCCCCGGCGCCGGCATGGAAGCTCAGTATCGCGTTGTTGGCGTCGTATTCTCCGGAGAGCAGCGTCTCGAGCCTCGCGGCGTCGAGATCCTTTTCGAAGGAGGCGTACTCCTCCTCGAGTTCCGGAAGTATGCTCTCGTCGTCCTCCTCCTGGCCCATCTGGCAAAGGGTCGCCAGATCGTCCCAGCGTGCGGACAGCTTCTTGAATCTCTCGCATTTGTTCTGGAGCTGCTTCAGACGCTGCTGCACCTTCTGCGAACGTTCTATGTCGTTCCAGAAACCGTCCTGTTCGCTCTCCTTTTCGAGCTTTTCGATCTCCTCGCGGGCTTCGTCCAGCTTGAGGGCCGAATGGATGGTCTCCAGCGTGGGCTTGAACGCGTTGATCTTAACCTTATAGTTGTCGAATTCTATCATTGTATCAGACACTCTTTCCTGATCGTTATTCTGATTCTTCATGCGGTATTATACATAACCGCCGTGCCCGTGTAATGTGCGGCCTCGCCGGTATTCTCTATCCCGCTCTCAGTACGGTCACCGTTATCTCGGGGTTGTTGAGGAATCTGACCGGGCCTCCGAATCCGCGGGATACCACCATCACCGTGTCGCCGGAAGTGTAAATTCCGGAAGTATAGTCAGGCAACAGGTCCCGTCCCGGTCCGATGAGCCCGTCTGTGAACGGGAGCCTTATGAGACCGCCGTGGGCGTGTCCGCTGAGCACAAGCTGAACTCCCAGCGCAGCGTATCTTTCAAGTCTGTCGTTCCGGTGGTTGAGCATTACGATAAAGGAGTCCCCGCCTTCCAGTCTGCGGATTGCGGACACCAGCTCCTCCGGCGTCTCCATGTCGCTCGGCCCTCCCGGATCTTCAGCGCCGGCAAGAACGATGGACGCGTCTCCTTCGTTCAGCAGCACATATTCGTTCCGCAACGAGGTCACGCCGCTCTCTTCGATTATCCTCCAAAGCTCGTCAAGGCCGCCGCTGTCCCACTCGTGGTTTCCCGTGACGTAATATACAGGCGCGATCGGAGCCAGCGCTCCCAGGATCTCCCGGGCCGTCTCCCCCTGGTTGTCGCTGTCGATGAGGTCCCCGGTAACGGCAATAATGTCCGGATCAGCCGTGAGGACAGCTTCCATCAGGCGTCTGTTCCCTTCACCGAACCGCCGCGCATGCAGATCGGATATCTGTACTATCCTGTAACCGTCGAACTCAGGAGGCAGATCGTCAAAGAAGGCTTCATACTCGTTCGTCACGATACGCAGACTGCTGTCGGCAACTATCAGCGCGACGACGATCAGCAGCAAGACGACGATCCAGGCCCACGAGACGCGTTTCTTTTCTCTCCGTCTGCTCACGGTTCAGTTTTCCTTATCCCTGACATAAGGGTGCTTTATGTTGGGGTCGGCGCTCTGGCGGAAGTCCACCTGAAAACGCGGGATCGACTTGATCATGGCCGACAGGCTCTTGAAGCCGTAGTTCCGGGGATCGAAATCAGGCTGCGTCTTGAGGATGAGGTTTCCGAGCTCGCCCATATAGACCCACTCGTTGTCCCCCGCTATGTCCGCCACGCTGTCGGCGATCATCTTGACCGTCTTCTTCGGCACCTGAGGCTTCTGCTTCTGCTTTACCGCCTTTTCGGCCTTCTGCTGCTTCTGCGTCTGACCCGGGGCCGCTTCGCCGGTCTGATCCTCTGCTGACGACTCCTCGGCCGCCGCGTTCTGCCGTATGACTTCTATATAGATGAACTTGTCGCATGCGGCGATAAAGGCGCCGGGCGTCTTCCTCTCTCCGATGCCGATGACGCGCTGACCCGCCTCCCGCAGCCGCACCGCCAGGCGTGTGAAATCACTGTCGCTGGATACAAGGACAAAACCGTCTGTCTTGCCCGTGTACAGGATATCCATCGCGTCTATTATCATGGCGGAATCGGACGAGTTCTTGCCCGTCGTATAGCTGTACTGCTGAACGGGCGTTATGGCGTTTTCAAGGAGAGATCCCTTCCAGCCCGACACTGAAGGATTCGTCCAGTCTCCGTAGATCCTCTTGATCGTCGGAGTGCCGTAGATGGCGATCTCCTTCATGACGCTCTTGATGCAGTCGCGGGGCACGTTCTCCGCGTCGATCAGCACCGCGAGGCGCAGGTTGTTGAGTTCCATTATGTTTAAAGACATGGTGTTCCTTTCCGCAGATCTTATTCTGCCGGTCGCCTTCCGATGATCACTTTTCTCTGATCCGCTTTACAGAAGGGAAGGCTGGTTGTATACTGTCTCACTGTGGAGGTCAGTCAATATGAACGGATATCGCAGACTGCCCGTAGAGGGCATGTGCAACGCGCGCGATCTCGGAGGTTATCCCGCCTCCGACGGACGGATGACAAACTACGGCCGCTTTATCCGCAGCGAGGTGCCCCGTGCGGTCACCCGCCGCGGGCTTGATTTTCTCCGCGACTACGGGGTCGCGGTGTCGATCGATCTTCGCGGCCCGGAGGAGATAAAACGCATCCCCAACCTGCTGGCCGATGAGCCTTGGGCCGAGTTTATAAACATCCCGGTATACAACAAGCAGGTCGCCGGCGCCGTTGCGAAGGCTTCTTCCGACCACTTCGTAAAATGGCCGGATCTGTACATTTCCATGATAGACAGCCAGATGGAATGGATCCGGGACGTCTTTACGGCTCTGGCGGAAAAATCCGGTTCCGGCGCCGTCATGTTCAACTGTACGACCGGCAAGGATCGCACCGGTATGATCACCGCGCTCCTCCTTGCGCTGGCCGGGGTGTCATATTACGACATCGTGGCCGACTACTGTGTATCGCAGGTCTACCTGCGTCCCGTGTACGCCGAGATCTTCGGCACATGGGATTCGCCCGCTTTGGACGTCAACGGCCTGGATGACCCGTTCTTCAAAACGGTCCCGGAGAACATGGCGTCGCTTCTCATCCACATCGACAACGAGTACGGAGGCGTCCCGCAGTATCTCGAGCGCTGCGGCATAAGCGGGAACGATCTCGACCTTCTGCGCGCTGCCCTTCTCGGCTGACTGGTGTAACAGATACTGTTTCGTCCGTCCGGATCTCCTCGATCCGGACGGTGTTTTTCTTTTCCGTCACATCGTCATCTGGACGTTGACCGCAACATAGTTTATGAACGCGTGCACGAGTATCGAGGTCCAGATCGTCCCGCTTCTCTCATAGCACCATGCGAGTATCAGCCCTATCGGCAGGTACTGGAACAGATACAGCAGGTCTATCCACGCGAACTCCATCATGAAATACGGCCAGAGATGGTAAACGGCGAAAATGACCGCCGTGACGATGTACGCCGCTATCCGGCTCTTCGTGCGTATCGCTCCGAAAAGCGCGCCGCGGAACATTGATTCCTCGACGACCGGTGCAAACAGCACCGCGATCACCAGAGTCTTGTTGAAATCGGCCTGCGTAAGTTGTATCTCGTTCTCTACGCTCGGGTTCACAACATCTTCCATTATCCCGAGCAGGATGGAATTGATCACCGCCGATACGGCGTAATACAGAACTATGGCCAGCGCGGCCGTTATGAGGAACCGGACGAAATTGTCAAAGATATCCGAAAACGACGCCCGGAGGAACCTGAACATGAATATGAGCACGACTATAAAGCTCACCGCATAGTAGATGACGTTGAGATCGTTGTCCGTAACGGAGAGCCCCTGGTGCTGCGCCCAGAGATCCACGATCCCCAGAAGCTGCGGGAGAGCCACGCTGTGTACAAGTATGTAGATTATCCCGAATATCTTTTCCGCCCTTGTTATCGGGCTGCGGAAACCCTTCTTCTCTTCTGTCAAGCTATACCTTCTTCTTCAGTTCGAACAGCAGGTTCATGGCCTCGAGAGGCGTCATCGTATTGAGATCTGTGGTGCGCAGTATCTCCGCGATCTCGCTGCCGCCCATATCCAGCATGGAGATCTGGGCTTCTTCCCGTTCGGAGTCTGTCCGCTCACGCTTCTTCTCCGCTCCGCCGTCCGTTTCCAGCGATCTGAGGACCGCCTTAGCGCGTCTTACGACGCTGTCGTCCACCCCGGCGAGAGCCGCCACCTCGATACCGTAGCTGTCGTCCGCGGCTCCGGGCACGATCTTCCGGAGGAAGATGATGTCCCCGCCGCGTTTTTTTGCTGATATGTTGCAGTTGACGATGCCCGGGATCTCCCCGGAGAGCGCCGTGAGCTCATGGTAGTGCGTGGCGAACATCGTCTTGGCGCCAAGCTTTTTCCTGTCGGTGCAGAACTCCAGAACGGCGCGGGCTATGGCCATGCCGTCGTAGGTGGAAGTTCCGCGCCCTATCTCGTCGAGGATGATGAGACTGTTCCTCGTGGCGTGGGACAGTATCTCGGCCACTTCCGTCATCTCCACCATGAACGTGGACATTCCGGCTGAGAGGTCGTCCGACGCGCCGATGCGGGTGAACACCCTGTCGACTATCCCTATGCGCGCCGATTTTGCCGGGACGAAGGATCCCATCTGCGCCATCAGTACTATGAGAGCGGTCTGCCTCATATACGTCGACTTGCCGGCCATGTTGGGCCCGGTTATTATGAGCGTCCTGTCGTCCGCTGCGTCGAGATAGGTATCGTTCGGCACGAACAGCGTGTCGGGCTGCATCTTCTCGACAACCGGGTGCCTTCCGTCGCGGATATCTATCACGCCGGGCAGGTCGATCTCCGGCATGCAGTAGCCGTTTCTGACCGCGGTCTCTGCGAAAGAACAGACGGCGTCAAGCGCCGCTACGGCGGCCGCCGTGGACTGTATGCGTTCGAAGCGGGAGGCCACGTCCTCTCTCAGCGCGGTGAACAGCTCGTATTCGAGAGAACAGAGCCGGTCTTTCGCTGTCAGAAGCTCCGTCTCCAGCTTTTTCAGTTCTTCGGTTATGAAACGCTCGCAGTTGGCAAGGGTCTGTTTCCTGATATAGTCGTCCGGCACGTCCTCGGACATGGACCTAGGTATCTCGATATAATACCCGAACACCTTGTTGTATCCGAGTTTGAGCTTCTTGCCTGTCCTTTCCTTTTCAGCTGCTTCGATGGCGGCGAGAGCGCCGTTGCTGTTTGCGAGAAGTCCGCGCAGACGGTCGACCTCCGGCTCGGCCCCGTCGCGTATCATGCCGCCCTCGCGGACGGAAAAAGGCGGCTCGTCGCATATGAGGGCGTCTATCTGCTCCATGATATCCGTCAGAGGATCCATGCGGAACAGTTCTGCCAGCATCGCGCTGCGCTTTCCCTCAAGCAGAGATTTAAGACGCGGCAGTGCCGCCGCAGACTGCGAGAGCGCCCGCAGGTCGCGGCAGTTGCCCGTACCGTAGGCTATGCGGCCTATCAGCCGCTCCATGTCGTTCACGCTCCGGAGGGCGTCGATCAGTTCTGACCGGGATACCGTGTCTGTGTACAGTTCCTCGACCGCGGCAAGACGGCGCTTGATCTCCGCCGGGGACAGCAGCGGACGCAGTACCCATGAGCGGAGCAGGCGTCTGCCCATCGGCGTTTTCGTCCTGTCGAGAACAGAGAGGAGACTCCCCTTCTTTTCGCCTGTGCGCATGGCTGAGATAAGCTCCAGGCTCCG
>JAFZSD010000088.1 GCA_017619535.1 Oscillospiraceae bacterium
CATCATCAGGCCGCGCACCCCGGGCGACGAGATATCCATACCAGGGCGGCGCGGAACGAAAACCCTGAAAAAGCTCTTTATCGAGGAGCGTGTGCCTGCGAACAAACGAGGCCTGGTGCCGGTCATAGCCGATGAGGCGGGCGTGCTGGCAGTTGCCGGAATGGGCATCGACCGCAGGGCCTATCCGCTGCCCGGCGATGAGATTATTAAAATAACACTAGAGGAGAAGGCTTGAATCATGCCAAAAGGTATTAAAGAAGTCCTGTTTTCGGAGGAAGAGATCCAGGCCAGAGTGCACGAGCTCGGTGCCGAGATCGCGAAAGAATACGAAGGGTGTTTTCCGATATTCATCGGCGTGCTTAAGGGCTCGTTCATGTTCATGGCCGACATAGTGAGAAGCGTCGGCGTGGACTGCGAAGTGGATTTCATGGGCATCTCCTCATACAATAACGGCACGACCACGACCGGAGCCGTCAGGATAACGAAGGACCTGTCCCGCGATATAGAAGGCCGTCATGTCATCATAGTCGAGGACATACTCGACTCCGGCATAACGCTGGCGTACTTAAAAAAGTATCTGCTGAACCGCGATCCGGCATCGGTGAAGATCGTAACGCTGCTCGACAAGCCGGAACGCAGAAAGTCAGATATAGTGGCCGATTACGTAGGCTTTGTCTGCCCGAACGAATTCGTTGTGGGATACGGACTCGATTACGCAGAGAAATACAGGAATCTTCCTTATGTCGGCTTGCTGAAGCCGGAAGTATATTCGTAAACAATTGCAGCCGCCGCAGCGCCGGCATGATCCCAAAGGAAAGAAGGGAAAGCATACTTGACACCGAAAAACAAGACACCGCGCAATATCGGATTCTATCTGCTCATATTCATAATCGCCGTTTCCGCGGTATATCTTCTCTCCGGGCCTTCGGCCAAGAAGGATACCGAGATCGAGAACTACTCCGAGGTGCGCAGACTGATAGACAGCGGCGAAGTCGAAAGCTTCACGATAGAAGATTCGACGATCACGATGTATCTGACCGAGCCATATAAGGATACCGGCAGCAAAATCGTGACACACAAGCTCTATGATGTCGGCATCTTCTATTCCGATGAAAAGGAAGCCATCAATAAACTGATGGTCAGCAACGAGGAGTTCGAGTACAACTATAAGGTCGGGTTCCAGGCCCCGTGGTGGTTCTCCATAATACCTTATATCCTTATAATCGGCGTGTTCATCATACTCTGGAGCGCCATGCTCAACCGTTCCGGTCTGGGCGGCGGCGACCGCGGTGTCGCCAGATTCGGCAAGGCCCGCACAAGGCTCGGCAGCGACGAGAAGAAAAAGGTCACCTTTGCCGATGTCGCCGGAGCCGAGGAAGAGAAGGAAGAACTTGCCGAGATCGTCGATTTCCTCAAGGACCCGGCCAAGTACACGGCGCTCGGTGCGCGCATACCCAAGGGCGTGCTCCTCGTCGGCCCTCCGGGTACCGGCAAGACGCTTATCGCAAAGGCTGTAGCCGGAGAAGCGAACGTTCAGTTCCTTTCCATATCCGGCTCGGATTTCGTCGAGCTGTACGTAGGTATAGGCGCGTCACGTGTCCGTGATCTGTTCGACCAGGCGAAGAAGCTGGCCCCTGCGATCATCTTTATAGATGAGATCGACGCGGTTGGACGCCAGCGCGGTGCCGGACTGGGCGGAGGACACGACGAACGCGAGCAGACCCTCAACCAGCTGCTTGTCGAGATGGACGGTTTCGGAACCAACGAAGGCGTCATCGTGATGGCGGCGACAAACCGCGCGGATATACTCGACAACGCGCTCCTGCGTCCGGGACGGTTCGACCGCCAGGTCTATGTCGGAAAGCCGGACATAAACGGCAGAGAGGCGATCCTCAAGGTACACGCGAGGAACAAGCTCCTTGGCGACGATGTGGACCTCCGCAGCGTTGCCCGCGGTACTCCGGGCTTCACCGGAGCCGATCTTGAGAACCTGCTCAACGAAGCGGCGCTCCTCGCAGCCCGCAGGAACAAGAGATTCATCACCATGGAGGAGGTCGACGAGGCCGTCCTCAAGGTCATGGCGGGACCGGAGAAGAAGAGCCGCGTGATAACCGAGAAGGAGCGCAGACTGACCGCATACCACGAGGCGGGCCACGCGGTCGTGTCCTACTATCTCGAGCACGTCGATCCCGTACACCACATCACTATAATCCCCCGAGGCGGCGCAGGCGGCATGACCGTTTACCGTCCGGAAGAGGACAAGACGTTCAACTCCAGAAGCGAGATGTTCGAGCGTATAGTTTCCGCGCTCGGCGGCCGTGTCGCAGAAAAGCTTATGATCGGCGATATTTCCACCGGTGCGGGAGCCGACATCCAGCAGGCGAGCGCCATCGCCCGCGCCATGGTGACCGTATACGGAATGAGCGACCGGCTCGGACCGATCTCCTTTGACGACAGCAGCCACTCGATCTTTATCGGACGCGACTTCAGCCAGACGAAGAGCTATTCCGAAAAGACAGCCGCTCTCATCGATGACGAGGTCAAACGCATCTTCGACGAGGCTATGGAACTCTGCGAGAAGCTGCTTACCGAACATAAGGACATGCTGATCGCTACAGCGGAATACCTGCTCAAGAACGAGACCATGGAAGGCGCGGACTTCATCTACATGTGTTCCCATAACGGTGAACTTCCGCCCGATAAGCTGCCTGAAGTCAACGCGGAACCGGAAGAGACCGCGGAGACCGAGCAGTCCGAAGACTCAGTCGCCGAACTGCCTGAGGACACCGTTTCCGGCGAGTATACCGCCGGCGCGGACGACGGACAGGAGGACAGCGGCGACGAAGAATGAGCCGGCTTCTGCCGTACCATACTGTCGGAAAACACGATCCGGTCAGGCGTTTTGCCTGGCCGGATCATTGCGTTCAGCGAAAAATTGAAGATTACGTATTGACAATTATGTAAATCATGATATAGTATTCCTTGCAAATGAAAAAGCCCAGACGGGCACAATATCTAGGGAGGAGTTAATCGTGATTGATGTCAGAGTCACCGGCGGAGATCTCGGGCAGGAAGAGATAAACGCCTATGTGGAAATGGCAAAGAAAAACCATCCCGACAAACGCATATCCTCTATGGATATCGCCGTTGACGGGGAATTTGTCGATATTACATATCACTGGGAGACGGTTCCTTTTGAGCGCATCCGTCGCATCACAGGTTATCTTGTAGGTACCCTCGACAGATTCAATGACGGCAAGCGTGCTGAGGAAGCGGACAGGGTCAAGCACTCGGTCGAGGAATGCTCCTGCAGCATGAAGGCTGCCGGCTGAAAACTGAAGCAGCATAAAAAACTGGCTCTCCGGTCACGCCGGAGAGCCAGACAGTTTTAGGGAAAAGAAGGCGGAGGTTCATTCTGGACCTCCGCCGATGTTATGTTCAGTCTTCGTCAGTCGCGCTGCTCTCTATAAGACCGTAGCCGCCGCTCTTTCTGCGGTAGACGACGGAGAACGTGTCGTTGTCGTCCTGGTTCTTGAAAACGAAGAACGTGTGCTTTAGCAGGTTCATCTGCAGGATGGCCTCTTCGGTGGTCATGGGCTTGATCGGGAATTTCTTGGTGCGTATGACGGTGAAGTCGGTATCCTCTTCCTCGTCCTCGGCGTTGAGAACGGGGGCGTCAAATGTGAGCGCGTCGGTACGGAGCTTCTTTTCAAGACGGGTCTTGTTCTTTCTGATCTGCCGTTCTATTGCAGCGACCGCTGAGTCTATAGAGGCGTACATATCGCTCGTCGTCTCAGAGACGCGATAGAACATGCCGTTGTTTTTGATGGTCACCTCGGCAGTATGTCTGCCTCTTTCGATCGTGAACGTAACGAAAGCTTCCGATTCCGATCTGAAAAAACGATCCAGCTTGCCGAGCTTTTTCTCTGCATATTCGTGCAGATCATCAGATACCTGGATCTTTTTCTCGGTAAATGTGAACTTCATAACAGCGACCTCACTTTCTCAAATTGACTCGATCGGGAGGTTTCCCTCCGTATAACAAGTATACCACAAGGCGACGGAAAGTGAAACCGTTTAACAAAAACTTTAAAGAAAAACAGGGGCGCATTGATCAGAGGAGAGCCTCGGCATGGCGGGTCGCATGGCAGCCCATATTTACGACGCACGGCATGCCCGCGATATGTGTCGGGAACGTCTCGATATTTACCGCAACGGCGGTGTACTTACCTCCGAAGCCCTGGGGCCCTACGCCGAGCATGTTTATGCGCTGCAGTACGCGGCTCTCCATAGAAGCATAGTATTTATCGCCGTTATGCGTGTCTACGGGGCGCGCAAGAGCGCGTTTAGCAAGGATCGCGGCCTGTTCCACCGTTCCCCCGAGGCCTACGCCTACGACGACCGGGGGACACGGTCTCGAGCCGGCTTTTGATACGGTCTCAACGATGAAGTCCTCCACAGCGGTCTGAGTGTCGGAAGGCAGGAACATGCGCAGGGCGCTCATGTTCTCGCTGCCGAAGCCTTTGGGAGCCGCGGTCAGCTTAATACGGTCGCCCGGGACGAGCCTGACATGGATCACGGCGGGAGTGTTGTCGCCGGTATTGACGCGGCGAAGAGGATCCGCCACTACGGACTTTCTGAGTTTGCCCTGCTCGTAGCCGCGCCTTACGCCTTCGTTGACGGCGTCTTCGAACAGACCGCCGGTTATGTGCACGTCCTGCCCGATATCTGCAAAAATAACGGCCATACCGGTATCCTGGCAGATAGGAAGGCTCTCTTCCGCCGCGTAACGGAAGTTTGAAACGATATCGTCGAGCGCAGCCTTGCCCGCAGGCGATACCTCGCTCTCCTGAGCGCACTCGAGCAGAACCGCGAGCTCCGGCGGGAGCCAGACGTTCGCGCGGACGCAGATATCCTGCACGGCTTCGGTTATGGCGTCGCAGCTTATCTCTCTCATTATGGGGACCTCCCGGATGGATTATGCCTAATTTTAACATCAGCGCAAAAAAACTACAATGTATTTTTGGCATGCATGATGCTATAATAACGGTACCGGGACCGGTGTGGTCAGGAACAGGAAAGCCACATAAAGGAGATATGATCCGATGCTCAAGATAGGATGCCACCTCTCGTCATCCGGCGGATTCACCGCCATGGGGAAGACGGCGGTTTCGATAGACGCCAACGTGTTCCAGTTTTTCACCCGCAATCCGCGCGGCGGTGCGGCAAAGGACATTGACGAAAGCGATGTCGCGGCTTTTCTGGACTTGGCGAAAGAAGCGGGGATATCCAATATGCTCGCCCATGCTCCTTATACGCTTAACCCGTGTGCGGAAAAACCGAACGTCAGGCAGTTCGCGTTCGAGACGATGGCCGACGACCTCAGACGCATGGAATATATACCGGGAAGTCTTTATAACTTCCATCCCGGCAGCCATGTCGGCCAGGGCATCGAAAAGGGGATAGAGCTCATCGCCGAAGTGCTGAACGAGGTGATGTGGCCGGAAATGACGACGACGGTGCTTCTGGAGACCATGGCCGGGAAAGGAAGCGAGGTCGGCAGCCGGTTCGAGGAGCTACGGGAGATAATAGACAGGGCGAAATACCCGGAGAAGATCGGTGTGTGCCTGGACACATGCCACGTATATGACGCCGGCTATGACATCGCCGGCGATCTGGACGGTGTCCTGAGCAGATTTGACGAAACAGTAGGGTTATCCCGTCTGCGCGCGATCCATCTGAACGACAGCAAGAACCCGTTTTCTAGCCATAAAGACCGCCATGAGAAGATAGGGGAAGGGTCGCTGGGCATTTCCGTTTTCGAGACGGTGATCAACCATCCGGTATTGCGTGAACTGCCGTTTTATCTTGAGACGCCCAATGAACTTGACGGCTATGCGCGTGAGATCGCTATGCTGAGAGGCTTATACAGGGAATGATCAAACTTAAGGAGGATATCTATAATGAAGGAGCTTAAAGGCACGAAGACAGAGGCGAACCTGATGGCTGCGTTCGCGGGCGAATCCCAGGCACGCAACAAGTACGACTACTTCGCTTCCCAGGCCAAGAAGGACGGCTACGAGCAGATAGCGGCGATCTTCCAGGAAACGGCGCTGAATGAGAAAGAGCATGCGAAGATGTGGTACAAGCTTCTCAACGGAGGTTCCGTTTCAGGCACGGTGGACAATCTGAACGAAGCGGCTGACGGTGAGAACTATGAATGGACCGATATGTATCTGAACTTCGCAAAAGAAGCCCGAGAAGAGGGCTTCACAGAGATCGCGGAGAAGTTCGAGGGCGTGGCCAAGGTCGAGAAGGAGCATGAGGAGAGATACCGCAGGCTCATAGAGAATATAAAGGACGGCCTTGTGTTCTCCCGCGACGGCGACAGGATCTGGCAGTGCCGCAACTGCGGACACATCGTCATCGGCAAAAGCGCTCCTGAGGTCTGCCCTGTATGCGACCACCCACGCGCGTACTTCCAGCTCAAGATGGAGAACTTCTGATAGACACCTGCAAAAAACGAACCCCCGGGCTGCGGCCCGGGGGTAATTTATCGTGTTTGCCGTCACAGCCTGTCGGCGGGACTCACATACAGTTTCGGATAGCGCTTTCGGTCGGAAAAGATGAGCCAGATGCACAGGACGATGGCCCCGGCGTCGATTGCATAGGTGAAAATCCATGCGGATGTTGAACCGAGAGTATCGAACAGATGTCCGGTGATGAGCTGCGAGACGCTCATGAAGACGGCTACGATGACCGAAAAGACGCCGTTCATCCTGCCGCGGTGACTAGCCGGCACGCGCGAGGAGATGTACGGCCCGCTCGCGACGGTCGTGAAGATCTCACCCCAGGTGAAAAGGATGATCGCAGCGTAGTACCATGGTATGTGCCCGAGCATGGAGGCGAACACGACAAAGCCCACAGTCTGGAGCAGAAAGCCGGCCATGGTCTTTTTTGTCTCTGTCAGACGCGTGAACCACGTCGTTATGAGCGGCGTGCAGAGGATGACGATAAGGCAGTTGAGGCTGTTGACAGTGCCGAATATCAGTGCGCCCTCCTCGCCGTGTACACGGCCGAGATCGAGCGGCATGAGATAGGAAAACTGCCGGTAAGCCGACGTATTGAGAGCCATGGCGACCACGTACAGCAGAATGACGGGGTTTTCCTTCAAGACCGTTATGAGTCCCGCCTCGCCGCGCGCCGACTGGTACTCCGAGATAGCCGAAGTCTCTTTTACAGGCGTCGTATCCTTGACCTTGAGGTAGATCAGCAGAGTGGAGCACCCAATCGCGACGCCGCTTATGATAAACATCAGCCAGAGTGCGTTGCGGACCAGAACGCTTGCGATAGTGGGCGAGAGGACAGGCCGAGATTCGCTCCGAGATACTGGAGAGAATAGGCGCGCTCGCGGTCCTCGGTCAAAGTGATATCCGCGATGAGCGCGTCGTAGGCCGGCCCTTCCGCGCTCTGGCAGGCCGCGGCAAGTACCATCAGAACGATGGTGATATACGACAGAGGCACGATGCCGCAAATGATATAAAATACGACGGAGATCGTGTCACATACTACGATGAGCATCTTCTTGTCGTAGCGGTCTGCGAGACGGCCTCCGAGTATGCTGACGGGCAGCAGGACTATGCCCGAAACGACCATGACGACGGCGACGGTGCTCGCGCTCATACCCATTTTCTGGTTCATGATGAGCGTCAGCATCGGCCACACCATCGCACCGAGGTTCGTCACGACGCGTCCGAAGAACAGGACATAGTTCTCGCGCCGCAGGTTTTTATACTGATCGAACAGTCGCATTTATTCCTCCGTCCGTCCTAAACGACGGAATCATTCCAGGCAGAATATTACAAAAGAAGGCATCCTGGATAATGGATGCCTTCTTCTGGTGCGAGAGAGGAGACTTGAACTCCCACGCCTACTGACACACGCCCCTCAAACGTGCCTGTCTACCTATTCCAGCACTCTCGCAGGTGCAAAAGCTATTATAACAGTATTTTGACTTTTGTCAACTAAAAAATCAGATATTTGACGTATATCAAAGTATTTTTCAAACAGTCGGAAAAACAGCGGTGCAGTACGTATACACGCATGGCAGATATGCAGCGCGGGACGGCGCCCGTTTTGTTGAAATCGAAAGTACGGTGTGGTATATTCAATCTGTCAGGCGTCTGTCCCAATCGGGGGAGAAACGAAAGAGACGGACGTATCAGCGTAATTCCGAAAAGGGGGATCCCGGATGAAACCCGTATTCTGCAACACTTTCAACATAACGCACAACAAGAACAAATCCGAAGTGGCGATTAGTTTCACTCATGTCTACACTGAACACAGCTTCGCCATGAAGAACGGTGCGCTGACCGACGTTTCCGCACAGGTCTGCGACGACGTCGCTAGCGTTCTGACGACGCGGGACGGCGTGATCGCGCTGACAAAGCTTCTGAACCGCATGGTGTCGGACTGGGGTATCGACCTCAGCGAATGATGCCGATCTGATGCATTTCCACTGGAGGTCAGACTGATGAAAAGATCGGCGGCCCTGCTGCTAATACTGATACTTGCCGCTTCGCTCTGCGCGCCGGCCCTCGCGGCGCAATATCAGGACGCGAACTGGATGTACGCCGACTGGGAGCTCAACGGATATCCTGACGACGTCGGCGGCGTCTACAGCTATGACGGCGACGCGACGCACCTCTGTGTGCTGCTCGTAGACAGGACTCCGGAGCGCGAGGAGGAGATACGGACGTCGCTGGAGGACTCCGAAACGCTGCGGTTTGGGGACGCGACTCATTCCTACGCCGATGTTCTGGCAGTGAGAGATGAGATAGAGGCATCATACGCAGGCAGTGAGCAGTTCGGCGTGGTCGGTATAGGCGTGACGGTGAACGATGCGAAATCGGATTTTGTCGTGAGCGTGGATGTGACCGCCGACAGATATGAGGAGACATCAGCCCTGCTCAGCGAGAAGTACGGCGACGCGGTCAAGGTCATATGCAGTGAAACTGCGGAGCAGCTGGCAGACGTGAGCACCGGTGAAGATCAGGCACAGACCGGATCAAAAGACAATAAGGGTACTATCATATACATGGTAGTATATTTGGGGCTCTTTCTGGCTGTATGCGTTTTCCTTTTCCTGAGACGCAAAAAGCGATCCGAGGAACGCAAATAACATAGTTATCCGAATTGCTGCAAACCGGTCGGCAGAACATAATCTGCCGGCCGGTTGGTAATAATATAAAGACATCGGCGGGATTGCTCCCGCCGATTCGTTGTCTTACCGGTATTCTTATTGTTCGGAGTTCTGCGCTTCCTCGAAGGCGGCGAGATCAGGATGCTCGCGCTTCTCCTGAGAATAGTTTTCATAGCCGCGTTTTTTGTGTTCATGGGTCTGCCAGTATTCCTCTGCGGCGGGAGCCCATGCTTCCGCATAGGCGTCGCATTTGGCGCAGAGATGCTCCACCGTTTCGGGAGATTCCATATTCGTCTGGTGGGCGCCGGTGCGCTCGATTACCTCGCGCAGCAGATCTGGGTTCTCCAACATCGGACAGGGGCGGAGATGGTTCCGGTTGAAGGGCTGCCCTTTGTGGTATTCCTTGAACAGCGGGCTCTGCAGTATCTCCAGAACGGATTTTTCGCGGATATTGCTGTCGGAGAAATGGATGAAAACGCAGGGCTCGGCGTCGCCGTTGGAGTTGATATGGAAATAGTTCCGCCCGCCTGCGATACAGCCGCCGACGAATTCGCCGTCGTTCTGGAAGTCCATGGGATAGAACGGAATGTCGCATTCCGAGGAGCGGATGTAGCGGATCCGGTCGATCATGGCAAGCCGCTGCTCTTTAGTGGGCAAGAGTTCCGGTACGGCGTTGCTGCCCACCGGCATGTAATGGAAATAGAAACCGAAATGTGCGCCTTTAGATGCGATGAGGTTAAGAAACTCATCGCTAGTGACGGCCTCGATGTTGTCCCGCGTGTAGCAGACTGAGGTCCCGAAGATGATGCCGTGGGCTTTCAGCAGGTCCATGGCGCGCATGACGGCTTCATAGTGGCCGTCTCCGCGGCGGGCATCGTTCGTCTCCGGCGTGCCCTCGATCGAGAGAAGGAAGGTGAGGTTGCCCAGTTCCACGACCTTCTGACAGAAGTCGTCCGTGATAAGGGTGGAGTTTGTGAACGCGGCGAACATGCAGTCGCTGTGCTTTCTGCACAGGGTCAGAAGATCATCCTTGCGCATCAGCGGCTCGCCTCCTGTGAGCATATAAAAATGGATGCCAAGGTCCTTGCCCTGGGTGACGATGCGGTCCATCTCTTCATAGGTCAGGCTGGCTTTATGTCCGTAGGTGCCGGACCAGCACCCGATGCAGTGCATATTGCAGGCCATGGTAGGGTCGAACAGTATCAGCCAGGGGATGTTGCAGCCGTATTTTTCGCGGTTTTTGCGGATTGTCTTCGTGCCGCAGAAAGCCGCCTCAAAGCCAATCGCCATAATGAGTTTTTTTGCGTAACCCGGATCCGCCTCATCCAGGATCGTGTTCAGCAGCTTTGCGTAGCGGTTCTCCGGGTCGCATATGCCGGCCTTTATGCTCTCGACCTTCTCGGCAGGGAACCCCTTATAGAATTTCGGTACCCTGTCCGCCATTTTTATGAGCGCATTTGCGCGCTCCGAGGGATCGGCGAGATCATTATACAGGTGACTGATTATCGACCGCGCCGCTATCCGTTCAATGCCGTGCCAGATCGTACTCATAATTCATTACTTCTTTTCTGTAGTATTCGTTTTCCGGCCCGCGGACCGAAATATTCTGACTCATCTTGTCCAATCATTATATAACTCCTGACGGTTTAGTCAACTGATAGATCTGCAAAAAGTGCAGGAAAATCAATACAAATCTTCGGTGAAATACTAACAAAAGGGCGGCAACCACGGTCGCCGCCCCTGAAACCTGATTGTTCCGTATTTAGAACTTGCCGTCGACCTTCGCCATGTGCTCGACGAGGTCGAGGGTCTTGGTGGAATAACCCCACTCGTTGTCGTACCAGGCAACGACCTTTACGAACTTATCGGTAAGAGCGATACCGGCTTTCGCGTCGAAGATCGAGATACGCGGATCGTGGATGAAGTCGGAGGAAACGACCATGTCCTCAGTATAGCCGAGTATCCCGGCCATTTCATTCTCAGAAGCGTGTTTCATGGCTGCGCATATCTCGTCGTAGCTTGCCGACTTTGCAAGATTGCAGGTAAGATCGACAACAGAGACGTCAATGGTGGGCACACGCATGGACATGCCGGTGAGCTTGCCCTCAAGAGAGGGGATGACCTTCCCGACAGCAGCGGCAGCGCCGGTGGTCGACGGGATGATATTGTAAGAGGCAGCGCGGCCGCCGCGCCAGTCCTTGAGAGATTTCGCGTCGACGGTGTTCTGCGTCGCGGTGACGGAGTGGATGGTGGTCATAAGGCCTTCGGTGATACCGAAATTATCGTTTATGACCTTTGCGATGGGAGCAAGGCAGTTGGTGGTGCATGAGGCATTCGATACGACCTTCATGGACGGATCATAGCTGTCGAGGTTGACGCCGACGACGAACATGGGAGCGTCCTTTGAGGGAGCGGTTATGATGACCTTGCCTGCGCCGGACTGAAGATGGGCGGAGGCTGCCTCTATGGTTTTGAAATGTCCGGTTGCATCGACGACGTAGTCGACACCGTACTTGCCCCAGTCAAGGTTCAGAGGATCACGGTCGGACATTACCGGGATCTCCTTGCCGTTGATCGTGAATGTGTTCTCTGTGTATTTGATGTCGGCATCCCAGCGGCCGTGTATGGTATCGTACTTCATCATGTACGCCATATAGTCCGTCGGGTAGGTGGAGTTTATTGCTACTATGTCGATATCCTTGTGGTCTACACTGGCTCTGAGGACCAGTCTGCCGATCCTTCCGAAACCGCTGATGCCTGTTCTGATGCTCATGTTCAGTCCTCCAAGTTGATCGAATAAGATATGGTGGTGCAGGTGCATAGTTTCCTTAATAAATTATACGCCGGCGGATCGGAGAATTAAAGGTTAAATGGGAGGTTTCGCCAAATTTAGATAATTTGACAAAAAACACTTATTATTGTTGTATGAGGACTTCAAATTTGATATCATTAATAATTAAAGGAAAAGCGCATGTGAAGAGCCGGTTCGGTGCCGCCCGGGAACAAAAGGTGCTCGGCCGCCGTCTTAAACAAGTGAAAGCCATGCGTTTCCGGCACCCGCATAATCCCGGTACGTTTTCCGGACTGATAAGGATCACAGGATGAAGAAGAATATCGGCATATACATCCATATACCGTTTTGCGCGAGGAAGTGCGCTTACTGCGACTTCTATTCTATGCAGGGTTCCCGCGGCGCGGCCCTTATGCCCCAGTATCACAAAGCATTGCTGCGCCATATTGCCGAGTCTGCCCCTCAGCTCCGGGGATACTATATAGATACCGTTTATTTCGGCGGGGGAACGCCGAGCTTCTACGGCGCGGAAAGGCTCATCGAGATCTTTGAAGCGCTCAAGAGCACAGGCAGCGTCCTGCTGGAGTGCGAGACTACTGCGGAAGTCAATCCGGACAGCGTGACAAAGGCCGATCTGACGAAGATGCACCGCGCGGGCTTCAACCGCCTTTCGATAGGGGTGCAGTCAGCAAACGACGAGATGCTCAAACGGATAGGACGCCTGCATAACTTCTCTCAGGCCGAGGAGACGGTGGTGAACGCCAGGCTCGCCGGATTCAAGAACGTCAGTATCGACCTGATGTACGGACTGCCGTCGCAGTCGCGGGACGACTGGGCGGATACGATCACGAGAGCGGCCGCGCTCAAGCCGGACCACATATCCTGTTACGGGCTTAAGCTCGCAGAAGGAACGGAACTCTATACGTTCAAGGACACGCCGTTCATTCCGGACGACGATACGCAGGCGGATATGTACCTTTACGCAGTCGAGGCGCTGAGCCGCTTCGGTTACCGCCAGTACGAGATATCCAATTTTGCGAAGCGCGGCTTCGAGTCACGCCACAATTTGAAATACTGGCGCGGCGAGGAATACATCAGTTTCGGCGCCGCTGCGCATTCATATGTCGGCGGTCTGCGCTACAATTACATAGCCGACGCATCCGAGTACGCGCGGCGGATCATGAGCGGCGATCCGGTAGTCGATCAGACGGAGGAGATAAGCAGCCGTGAACAGGCCAGCGAATACCTGATGCTTGGGCTGCGTACCGTTCATGGCATTTCGGAAGAGGAGTACCGGTCGATATATCCGAGCAGTTTTGAATTGATAGAAGAGAAACTGGAGTTCTGCGCCAAACACGGCTTTGCCGTAAAGAACGAGGACAGATGGAGCCTTACCCCGCGCGGCTTTCTCGTCTCGAATGTCATCATCGGCGAGATACTGGAAGCACAGACACAGCAGCGCGCCACCTTCGCCCGCAAGCTGCGGCCGGACCAGGAGGAAACGCAGATAAGCATGTCGATGTTCGACAAGAAACAGGAGGAGATACCTCTATTTCAGGGTATCTGATAGAGTAACCTTTCGTATCAAAAAGTAATGCGGCTGTAAATACTTTAACACTGTACAGATATTATAATTACTGTCAAAGCTTAGAAAGAACAGGAAACATCTATTAAAGATTCAGACACAGAGGATTGCCATGACTAAAAGAAACACTGGTAGACATACAACGAAGAAAAAGGGCTCCGGCATTAAAGGCGCTGTCATTGCGCTGTGCGCGGTAGTGGTGGTCGCTGCTGCGGGAGCGGCTGCAGGCGGATACTACGTCAAGGGACTGGACACGATCTACCCGAACGTGACGGTGGCCGGCACGGAACTCGGAGGGATGACGAAAGAGCAGGCGGCTGAAGCTCTTGCCGATTCGCCGTACTCTGACTCCTCGGACAGCATAAGATGCACCGTATCTCTGCCTGACAAATCCAGACTCGAAGTCAGCGGCCGCGATGTGGGGCTTGCCATGCCCGCCGAGAAGATAGCAGATATCGCATACGAATACGGAAGAGACGGCGGGCTTTTCTCAAATGCTCTGACATATCTCCGCTGCAAGAAGGCGGAGACCGACCTGTCCGCTGAGATGGTCGGCGAGATAGACGAGGAGACGCTTGAGTCCATCGTCCTGAAGAGCGTATACGAGCTTGAGCAGCAGCTCGATTCCGCACCGTACACCATAGATAAAGAGAAGATCACGATAGTCAAGGGAGCCGGCACTTCGGTCGTCGACAAGGACGATCTCTACGATACCGTCTACGGCGCTCTGGCTGAATCGATAGAACGCTGCGCCCCGATATTTGCCGAGTATAAACTGGATCTGGGCAAGGAGAACAAGAGCAGTGAGGTCAACCTCAATGATATCTATAAGATGCTCTATGTAGAGCCCGTCTCCTCGAAGTACGACCCTGAGACGAAGAAGGCCACCGAGGACGTCACAGGCGTGAGCTTTGATCTGGCCGCCGCCAAGAAGGCCTACGACGCTGCAGAGCCGGGCGAGACCGTCACCATAAAGATCATCTATACCGAACCGGAGACAACGACCAAAGAGCTTACCGATATGCTCTTCCGCGATGTTCTGGGCGAGGTCACGACATATCTGAACGGAAGCACCGACAACCGCGTCAACAACGTCCAGCTCGCCGCGTCGGCGATAAACGGCTACGTTATGAATCCGGGCGACGTATTCTCCTTCAACGGAGTCGTCGGTCAGAGAACGACGGATAGGGGATACCGCACCGCAGCAGCATATTCCGGCGGAAAGGTCGTACAGGAGGTAGGCGGCGGCATATGCCAGGTATCGTCCTGCATATACTACTGCGTGCTCCATGCGGATCTCGAGGTAGTCGACCGCTCATGCCATATGTTCACGGTCTCCTATCTGCCGATGGGCACTGACGCGACCGTCAACTGGGGCACCTGCGATTTCCAGTTTGCCAACAACAAGGATTATCCGATCATGATCGAGGCCTACGCAGGCGACGATTACCTCACGGTTAGGATCTACGGCACAAAGCTGGACGATACTTATATCGAGGTCGATTATGAGATAGTAGCCGTCATCGAACCCGGTCCCACCGAGTACAAGGAGGATCCGGAGATTGCCCCCGGCCAGCAGGAGGTCGACGCCTACGCTCATACGGGGTATGTCGTCAATACATATAAATACCTGTACAACGGCGACGGCTCCCTTATAAGTACTACATTTATTGACAGAAGCGCATACAGCGATCAGAATACCATAATCCTCGTGGCTCCCGGCGAGCTTCCGGGACAGGAAAAACCGGACGAACCGGACAACCCGGACAATCCGGACAATCCGGATAATCCGGATAACCCGGATAACCCGGACAATCCGGATAACCCGGACAATCCGGACAACCCGGACAACCCGGATAATCCTGACGTCCCGGGCGGAGGCGATGAACCCGGCGGCGGCGACGAACCCGGCGGCGGCGAAGAGACCGGTGGCGAAGAGGAATCCCCGCTCTGGTAATTATTATGGAACAGAAAAGAGACGCAGTTATTTCTGCGTCTCTTTTTTCGTTTCTGGCAGGAAGAAGGGCCTCAGCTTTTCTTTTTCTTAGGGGCGGGTAGCTCGTCATACATAGCTTCCACCAGTTCCGCCAGGAATTCCCTGTCTTCGATCCTGTCTACGGTCAGCATCTCCTTTGCGCCTTCGTAGGGG
>JAFZSD010000089.1 GCA_017619535.1 Oscillospiraceae bacterium
GAAGACGGTCATCCCGCCTTCCCGCGAGACTGATACCGAGGCGGGAGGCATAAAGGTCTTCACGAGGATGGCGAAGGGCCAGAACGCGACGGCGACGTCGTCTGTGTTCGAGAACATTTCCAAGGAGCCGGGCGAGAAGGAGATCATCCTCCTGCTCGACGAGGTGTACGACAACCCGAACAAGTCGGAGACGGCGGCTTATATATTTGACACGGACTATGAATTCCTGAACAACGAGCATATAAAGAAGATAATCGTCGGAGGCGAGCGGTATCTCGATCACCGCGTACGTCTTCTTATGGCCGGCGTACCGGAGGAGAAAATAACCTGCATCCGCGGGATGCAGGAAACTGCGGAGCTCGCCGACGTCTCCGGCGTCGACAGCATATACATCCTGCACGACGTGTACTACGTCAGCCGCGGGCACGCGGTGCGCGACGCCGTGATAAAGCGGATCAAAGAGGCAGGGGGGTGTGCAGAGTGACGATAGAAGCGCTGTTTCCGGAGTTCTGCGAGTGGCTCGGCGACTCCGCCAACGTCCGATATCTGTGTCAGTGCATGCCGGACGCAAAACTGATCCGGACCTATAGCAACGACAGGGCGAATTTCCCTGAAGGGACGACGGACATCCTTTATCTCGGTTCCATGACCGAGCGGCAGCAGATCGTCGCCGCGGAGCGGCTGATGCCGTACAGGGCGCGTCTGCTCGAGCGATTGGACGCCGGCATGGCGGTACTCGCGACGGGAAACTCCATCGAGCTCTTCGGCGAGTACATCCGGGACGGCAGCGACCGTATCCCGATGCTGGGCTTTTTCCCGTTCCATGCGGAGCGTGACATGGAGAACCGCCATAATTCAATGTTTCTGGGCAGCTTTGAAGATATGGCGATAGTGGGATACAAGTCTCAATTCTCGTTCCTCAGAGGCAGCTTCCCCGGGGACTTCATCAGCGTCAGAGGCGGCTGCGGAAATTCAATGGGCGACAAAAACGAAGGATTCAGATATAAGAACCTTTTCGCCACTTACCTGCTCGGGCCGTTCCTCGTGCTGAATCCCCCGTTCACCAGATATCTGCTCCGGCTGATAGGCGCGGACGGAAAGCTCGCTTTCGAGAAGGAAGTGACGGAAGCGTATGAATTCCGTCTGAAAAACCTTGAAAAAGAAGGCGTCAACTTCATAGTCGGAGAGCACGGATGACGGAAATTGAACAAAAAAGACAGTCCCGGAAAGCGTTTTGCTTTCCGGGACTGTTTTGCAATCCGTGTTTTACGACTGAGTCTGCGTTCACGCTCCGTACTGCGCCAGATAGGCCTCCATAGCTGCACGCCGCGGGTCGCCTTCCGGGATGGAAGAGATTATGTCGCGGACGGTGATTATCGGGTGCACGTTTATCCCCAGCGACTCCCGGAGCTCATCCAGCGCTGAGAGAGCGCCTGTTCCGCGTTCCATCCGGTCCACGGATACGAACAGCGCCGTCACTGTCACGTCAGCCACGCCGGCCAGGAACGAGAGGCTCTCGCGGACGGCCGTGCCTGCCGTCACCACGTCTTCCACGATGGCTATGCGGTCGCCGTCCTTGGGACGGTATCCGACGATGCCGCCGCCTTCGCCGTGGTCCTTAATCTCCTTGCGGTTGAAGCAGTACGGCACGTCGCGTCCGTGATTGCGGTAGAGCGAGGACGCGGCAGCTGCGGCGAGAGGGATGCCCTTGTATGCGGGACCGAAAAGAGCGTCGAACTCCTCGCCGCTCTCGGCGATCGTTTTTGCGTACCAGTCGCCCAGACGGGAGATCTGCGACCCGGTCCTGTAATTGCCCGTATTGATGAAGTACGGCGTTTTTCGGCCGCTCTTGGTGACGAAGTCGCCGAAGGTCAGGACGCCGGCGCCTGTCATGAAAGAGATGAATTCGTTTTTGTCTGCCATCCGGGCACCTCCTCGGAAATACTGCGGATAAGTATGTGTCAATTATAGCATCGATCGGCCCTGGCTTCAACAGCCTGACCGTCCGGACACATATGCGCGCTGCGGTTAAAATGCTGGACAGGAATCGAAACGGGTGTATAATATTCTAATAAGCATATTTATCCGACGAAAGCGGCAGCAGCGCATTTTAAGGAGGATACCGGGGTGCGGGACAGCATTTGCATCAAGGGCGCAAGGACGAACAATCTGAAAAACGTGACGGTCGAGATACCGAGAGACAAGCTGACCGTGCTGACGGGCCTCTCCGGAAGCGGCAAGTCGTCGCTCGCGTTCGACACGATATACGCCGAGGGGCAGCGCCGCTACGTAGAGTCTCTGTCGTCCTACGCGCGGCAGTTCCTGGGACAGATGGACAAACCGGACGTGGACAGCATAGAAGGTCTGTCCCCCGCCATATCCATCGATCAGAAGACGACGTCGAAGAACCCGCGCTCGACCGTCGGTACGGTAACGGAGATATACGACTACCTGAGACTGCTGTGGGCGCGCATCGGCGTGCCGCACTGCCCGGTCTGCGGCCGGGAGATAAAGCAGCAGACCGTCGATCAGATAGTGGATCAGGTCATGGCGCTGCCGGAAGCTGCGAGGATACAGGTGCTCGCTCCGGTGGTGCGCGCACGCAAGGGAGAATACCAGAAGGTCTTTGACGATCTGAGAAAGGGCGGCTATGTCCGCGTCCGGGTGGACGGGCAGATCTATGACCTCTCGGAGGAGATAAAGCTCGAAAAGAACAAGAAGCACGACATCGCCGCCGTGGTGGACAGGCTGGTGATCAGGCCGGACATCCAGCGGAGGCTGACGGACTCCGTAGAGACCGCGGTGGCCCTGTCCGACGGGCTCGTCATAATCGAGATCATGGGAGAGGGCGGACACGACCTCATGTTCTCCCAGAACTACGCCTGCGAAGACTGCGGCGTCTCCATCGAGGAGATGACTCCCCGCGCGTTCTCCTTCAACAGCCCTTACGGCGCGTGCCCAACCTGCACGGGCCTGGGCACCCAGCTCGACGTCGATCCCGACATAATAATCCCGAACCGGAACCTGTCCATCATGGAGGGCGCGATCTCCGCCTCGGGGTGGAGCAGGATAAAGAACGACAGCATATGCAGGATGTATTTCGAAGCGCTGTCGAAAAAGTACAATTTCAAGCTGACCACGCCGGTTAAGGACCTGCCGGAAAACATCATAGATATCATCCTGTACGGCACCAAGGGCGAAAAGCTCGACCTCAGATACGAACGCGAGAACGGAACGGGGATGCTGAGGCAGCCCTTCGAAGGGATCGTCAACAACCTCCAGCGCCGGTATCATGAGACGCAGAGCGTCGCCATGCGGATGGAGCTGGAACAGTATATGTCCGAGCACGAGTGTCCGGACTGCCACGGCGACAGACTGCGCAGG
The DNA here is from genome assembly GCA_017619535.1 of Oscillospiraceae bacterium. Classification (GTDB taxonomy): domain Bacteria; phylum Bacillota; class Clostridia; order Oscillospirales; family Oscillospiraceae; genus RGIG8048. The sequence continues at coordinate 3,385 of JAFZSD010000089.1, forward strand.
GAGATACTTGCGGTGACCGTGGGCGGCATAAACATCGCCAGATTCACGGACATGTCCATCGTACAGGCGCTCGAGTTCATCGACGGGCTCGAACTGACAGGAAAGGACAAGCTCATAGCGGAGCGGATCATAAAAGAGATCAGAAACCGCCTTATGTTCCTTAAGAACGTCGGCCTCGAGTATCTGACGCTGAGCCGCAGGGCCGGAAGCCTGTCCGGCGGCGAGGCGCAGCGCATCCGGCTCGCCACCCAGATAGGTTCGTCGCTCATGGGAGTGCTGTACATCCTTGACGAGCCGTCGATAGGCCTCCACCAGAGAGACAACGAAAAGCTCATCGCCACGCTCAAGCAGCTGAGGGATCTCGGAAACACGCTGCTGGTAGTTGAGCACGACGAGGATACCATGCGGTCCGCGGACTACATCGTCGATGTCGGACCGGGCGCCGGGGTCCACGGCGGAGAGATCGTGACCGCCGGCACCCCTGAGGAGGTCATGGCCTGCGGGGAGTCGCTCACGGGCCAGTATCTCAGCGGAAAACTGACCATATCCGTGCCGGAGAAGCGCAGGACCGGCAGCGGAAAATACCTTACCGTGCACGGCGCTGCGGAGAACAATCTGAAGAACATCGACGTGAGTTTCCCGCTGGGGATGATGACATGTGTCACGGGAGTGTCGGGCAGCGGAAAATCGTCACTTGTGAACGAGATACTGTACAAGGCGCTGGCCGGAGCCCTCAACCGCGCGAAGATCCATGCCGGAAAATACGGTTCCATCGACGGGTTGGAGTATCTCGACAAGGTCATCAACATCGACCAGTCCCCGATAGGACGCACTCCCCGCTCGAACCCGGCCACATATACCGGCGTTTTCACCGATATCCGCGACCTTTTCGCATCGACGCAGGATTCGAGGTCCCGGGGCTACAGCGCGAGCCGGTTCTCCTTCAACGTCCGGGGCGGACGGTGCGAGGCCTGCAGCGGAGACGGCGTCCTGAAGATAGAGATGCATTTCCTTCCGGACGTATACGTGCCCTGCGAAGTGTGCAAGGGCAAACGTTACAACCGGGAGACGCTGGAAGTCAGATACAGGGACAAAAACATATATGAAGTGCTGGATATGACTGTCGAAGAAGCGCTGAAGTTCTTCGAGAACATCCCGAAGATACGGGACCGCCTGCAGACGCTTTTCGACGTCGGGCTCGGTTATATAAAGCTGGGCCAGTCCTCGACTACGCTCTCCGGCGGCGAGGCGCAGAGAGTCAAGCTCGCGACGGAGCTCTCCAAACGCTCGACCGGGAGCACGCTCTATGTGCTGGACGAACCGACCACCGGGCTCCACTCCGCCGACGTACAGCGGCTCATCGACGTCCTCAACAGGCTGACCGACGCGGGCAACACGGTGATCGTGATAGAACACAACCTGGACATAATCAAAACGGCGGACCATATAATCGACCTCGGCCCTGAGGGCGGCGACAGAGGCGGCACGGTCATCTGCACGGGCACCCCGGAGCAGGTCGCGCGCTGTGAAGAGAGCTACACCGGACAGTTCCTGAAACGCGTCCTTGACAAAGCAAAGAGATAAACGGCGTCTTCCGTACGGAGCAGACAAAAAGAGCGGCGAAACAGATCTGTGTCTGTTTCGCCGCTTTTCTGCGTCTTACGGGAAAACGGGAGTCACTGCTTGGGCTCGAAATCCACTTTCTTCTTGCAGATCGGGCAGTTGAAGGGCTGGTACTGCAGATTGCATTTGCGCACCGCGCGGAACGCCCCGCAGTGGGGGCAGCGGTAGAATCTGATCTTGATGGCAGCGCCGACGAGGACTATGGCGAACCCGATGAACGCCCACTGCACGCCGATATCGATGAACAGTCCGGCCAGGGTCAGTATAAAACCGCCGTAGAGAGCAATGGACGCAAAGATCAGCGGCTTTCTGGGAAGCTTGGGAGTGTTTTTGGTTGACATTGGTAGTTCTCCTTCCGGTATCAGGTGGTCATTCGTCGAGTTTGAGGACGGCCATGAACGCCTCGGTCGGCATCTGTACCGTGCCGAGGGAGCGCATCTTCTTTTTGCCTTCCTTCTGTTTTTCGAGAAGCTTTTTCTTTCTTGTTATATCGCCGCCGTAGCACTTTGCCAGCACGTCCTTGCGCATGGCCTTGACGGTCTCGCGGGCGATTATCTTGCCTCCGATGGCGGCCTGGATGGGTACCTCGAAGAGCTGGCGGGGGATGTTTTCCTTCAGTTTCTCGCATATGCGCCGCGCGCGGGGATAGGCCTTGTCGCGGTGAGCGATGAACGAGAGCGCGTCCACCTTCTCGCCGTTCAGGAGCAGGTCGACCTTCACCAGGTCGGACTGACGGTAATCGTGGAACTCATAGTCCAGCGACGCATACCCGCGGGTGCGGGCCTTGAGCGCGTCGAAGAAGTCGTAGATTATCTCGTTGAGCGGCAGATAGTACTGGAGCTCGACCAGGTTCGCGTCGAGATAGTCCATGTTGATGTACTCGCCCCGGCGCTCCTGACACATCGGCATGATGTTTCCGACGTAATCGGGCGGTGTGATGATGGACGCCTTGACGAAGGGTTCCCGGGATTCCGCTATCGACGACGGATCGGGGTAATCGTGCGGGTTGTCGATGGTGACCTCCTTGCCGTCTGTGCGGATGACTTCGTAAATGACGGAAGGGAGCGTCGTGACCAGATCGAGGTCGAACTCCCGCTCCAGGCGCTCCTGGATGATCTCCATGTGGAGAAGCCCCAGAAAACCGCAGCGGAAACCGTAGCCGAGGGCTACGGACGTCTCCGGCTCGAAGGAGAGAGAGGCGTCGTTCAGCTGGAGCTTTTCCAGCGCGTCGCGGAGATCCGGGAACTAGGAGCCGTCCTCCGTATAGACGCCGCAGTAGACCATCGGGCGCGCAGGACGGTAGCCGGGGAGCGGCTCTGCGGCCGGGTCGTCGGCGCCGGTGACGGTGTCGCCCACCTGGGTGTCGCGCACGTTCTTGATCGAAGCGGTGAAGTAGCCCACGTCGCCGGCCTGCAGCTCGTCGCAGGGAGCTGTGCCGATGGGCAGAAGATGGCCGCACTCGACGATCTTGTATTCCGCGCCTGTCGCCATCATTCGAACGGTCATGTCGCGGCGCACGGTGCCTTCCATTATGCGCATGAAGACCATGACGCCGCGGTAGCTGTCGTACTGGCTGTCGAAAATAAGAGCGCGGAGCGGCTTTGCCGGATCGCCGCCGGGAGGCGGCACGGCTTTTACGATAGCCTCCGGCACGGACTCGATGTTTATACCGAGTTTTGCCGAGATCTCGGGCGCGTTTTCGGCCTCGACGCCGATTATGGCCTCGATATCCTCCTTGACACGCTTCGGGTCGGCAGCGGGAAGGTCGATCTTGTTGATGACGGGCAGGATCTCAAGATCGTGTTCCATGGCGAGATAGGTGTTCGCCAGAGTCTGCGCCTCGATCCCCTGCGACGCGTCGACGACGAGGACGGCGCCCTCGCACGCGGCCAGCGCGCGGGAGACCTCATAGCTGAAGTCCACGTGGCCCGGGGTGTCTATAAGATTGAAGTAATAAGTTTCGCCGTCCTGTGCGCGGTAGGAGAGACTGACGGCGCGCGCCTTGATAGTTATGCCGCGCTCGCGTTCGAGCTCCATGTTGTCCAGGAGCTGATCTTCCATATCCCGGGCGTCGATAGCGCCGCACAGCTCGATGAGCCTGTCTGACAGCGTCGATTTGCCGTGGTCTATATGGGCGATTATGCTGAAATTCCGGATTTTGTCCTGCTGTATCAAGCCTGTCACCTCTGCGGCGGACCGAACAAAACGCCCGCCCGTGTGTTATTCGTCGTCGTAATCCCCGTCCGCGTCTTCCGCTGAAGCGGCCGCCGCGTCGGCTAGTGCACGCGCTTCGGCGAGAAACGCGGCTTCCGCCCGTTTGAGCTCAGCGTCGAATTCCGGCGCCGACGGCGCGTACGGATCGCGCAGATCCCGGAGCGCGCCGCTGAAGAACCGCTCCATATACTCGGCAGCCGCTGTGCGCAGCGCCTCGCCGTCTTCTGCGGCTCCCACCTCACGCAGAAAGTCGGAGGCAGCCTCGAGCGATCCCCGCATGGAAGCGTCGGGACAGTCTATGAACACCTTGTCGTCGTAAGTCTTTTCCGCCGTGCGGCCGAAAAAGTAGTCCGCGGACACTCCGTAGTAGTCGCACACGCGGACGACGAAGTCGAAACGCGGCTCGCGGACGCCGTTCTCATAATGGGACAGCAGCGCCTGCGAGATCCCCAAATCCTCGGAGACCTTGCGCTGGCTCAGGCCGCGCTCGCGCCGGAGCGATGAAAGTATGACGGAATAACCTGATTTCAAGACAGAGGCCTCCTCTCTGCGGGACGTTGGACAGTTTAATCAGTATATCGGGAAAGCGCCGTTTTGTAAATACTTTTGGCCCTCCGGGACCACATTTTGGTTGCACTTTCAGCCGGCTGGTGGTAAAGTAATTCATGGAAAAGCAGCAGAAAAAACACACTTGGAGGTTTCATCAATATGGCAAAGATCGAAGTTATAGTCGAAGGTTCCGGAAAGCACTGCCACCTCACCCGCGAGACTCTCGACATCGTCTACGGCAAGGGCTTTGAAATGGAAGTCAAAAAGTGGCTGTCCCAGCCGGGCCAGTTCGCGACGCCGCACAAGGTGACCATCGTCGGCCCCAAGGGCCAGACCACGATGTCCATACTCGGCCCGTGCCGCAAGGCCGACCAGGTCGAGCTTTCCTTTACCGACGCCCGCAGTCTCGGCCTCGAATGCCCCATCCGTGAGAGCGGCGACCTTGCGGGGAGCCCCGGATGCAAGATCATAGGGCCCTGCGGAGAGGTCGATATCAAGGAAGGCTGCATCATCGCCAAGAGACATATCCACCTTACTCCCGAGGATGCGGAAAAGTTCGGCATCAAGGACAAGCAGATCGTAAAGGTCAAGGTCGGCGGCGAGCGCGCCCTCATATTCGACGAGGTCGTCGCCCGCGTAAGCAAGGATTATGCAACGTTCATCCACATCGACTATGACGAGGTAAATGCCGCCGCGCTCTTCTGGAAGGATCCTCTCGGAGAAGTGATCCTCTGATCAGGAAAATACAGCACAAAAAGAATTGGGCTGCCGCGATTGCGGCAGCCCAATTAAAGTACGGGATATGTTCCTCAGACGATGTTGAGGATGAGTGTGATAACGACGAATACGATCGCGATCCACTTCGTGGCCTTGGCGAGTTTTGCGTCAAGGGAGTTGCTCTTGTTCCTGGCGAGGAAGGAGTCGGTGTTGCCGGCGATGGCGCCGGAGAGGCCGGCGTTCTTGCCGGACTGGAACAGCACTACGGCCGTAAGTACTATGCAGACTATGAGATGGATTATCGTGATTGCGAGTTCCATTGGATTCAGTTCCTTTCAGATGAGGATTATATAAGATAGACGCGGCGAAGCGCCGCGGCGCTTGCGGTAATGGGTATATTAACACAGAAATCCCGCGCTTGCAAGCGTTTTTTTGATTTTTTTGGCGATCGGGGGATAACGATGTATTTTGATACCCACGCGCACTATGACGATGAGCAGTTCGACGAAGACAGGGACGACATTCTTGCCTCCATGCCGGCAGGCGGTGTCGGGCTCATCGTGAACGCCGCCAGCGACGTGCGCACTGCGGAAACAGGGCGCAGTCTTGCCGATAAATACCCGTTCGTATACTTCGCGGCCGGCGTCCACCCCCACGAAGCCTCCGGGGTGGACGAAGGAACGGCGGACGAACTCAGAAAGCTTCTGGCGCATCCCAAGGCGGTCGCCGTCGGAGAGATAGGACTCGACTACCACTACGACTTCTCGCCGCGGGACGTGCAGAAGACGGTGCTCCGCGAACAGATGGAGCTGGCCCGGGAGGTCGGAAAACCGGTCATAATACACGAAAGAGAAGCGTGCGCCGATACGCTGGAGATCCTGCGGGACTACTGGAGCGACGTGCCGGGCGTTTTCCACTGCTATTCCGGCAGTTGGGAGACGGCGAAGGAGATCCTTGACAGAGGCTGGTATCTGTCCTTTACGGGCGTTGTGACCTTCAAAAACGCGCGCCGCGCGCTGGAGGTCGTCCGGAACATGCCGCTCGACAGGCTCATGATAGAGACCGACAGCCCGTATCTCGCTCCCGAACCCCGGCGCGGCAGGCGGAACGATTCACGGAACCTAGTGTATATAGCCGCGCGCATCGCACAGGAACGCGGGATGGCGCCGGAGGAGCTCGCAAAGGCGGCTTTTGAGAACGGAAAACGGTTTTTCTGCATCCAATAGTAAGAAAAGCAGTTTACAATGTTTTCATATTTTGTTATTATTCTGTTTAAGCAATTCTGGATTTCTATGTTTATATTGTAAATAAGCGGCGTATATCGTTTTTGCGCCGTGTCTTTGAACGAAGGAGGAGACGCTCTTGATAGAGGTCAGGAATCTGGTCAAGCAGTACGGAGACCATTATGCGGTCAACGACATCAGCTTCACCATCGAAAAAGGACGGATATACGGTTTCCTCGGGCCGAACGGCGCGGGAAAGACGACCACCATGAACATCATGACGGGGTATATCGGCCTTACCAGCGGACAGGTGATCGTGAACGGGCACGACATCCAGGAAGAACCCTATGAGGCCAAAAGCTGCATAGGCTATCTGCCGGAGCATCCGCCCGTATACGGCGACATGACGCCGCTCGAATACGTTACTTTCGCAGCCGAGCTCAAGAACATCCCCGCGGCGGAACGCGAGGAGAGCATTAAGAAGGCCATGGAGCTCACGAAGATAGTCGACGTTCAGGACAGGCTCATAAAGAACCTGTCGAAAGGCTACCGCCAGAGAGTCGGTTTTGCCCAGGCGATACTCGGTTTCCCCGAGGTCATAATCCTCGACGAGCCTACGGTCGGCCTCGACCCGCGCCAGATCCATGAGATGAGAGAGCTCATCAGGAGCCTCGGAAAAGACCACACGGTCATCCTCAGTTCGCACATCCTTTCCGAAGTTCAGGACGTCTGCGACCACATAATAATAATCCACAAGGGCAAGCTCATCGCACAGGGCACGCCCGAGGAGCTGGAGAACCAGATGCGCGGCGCGGCAATGGAGCTGACGCTCAAATCCGACGACCCCGAAAAGGTCGGCGCGATACTGTCCGCGATACCCGGCGCGAAGAACGTGACATGCCATCCCGCGAAAAACGGAGAAGTCATGGCGGAGCTCGAGCCGGAGAGCAAGACCCTCGACCTGCGCGAGGCCGTGTTCGGCGCCTGCGCTGCCGCGGGCTGCCCGCTGCTCATGATGAAGCCGTCGAGCATATCCCTCGAGAGCGTGTTCCTCGAACTCATAGCGGATACCGGCGCGGAGAAAGAGATAAACGCCGCGGGTGCCGAAAAGCCCGAGGAAGCGGAACCGGAACAGTCGCCCGAAGCGCCTGAGACCGAAGAGAAAGGCGGCGATACAGAATGAAGGCGGTTTATAAAAGAGAGCTCGAGTCCTACTTCAATACGATGACCGGCTATGTGTTCATCGCCATCGTATCGGCCTTTATCGGCCTGTATTTCGTTCTTTACAACCTCCGGATGGGCCATCCGTATTTCGCGGCGGCTCTCGCAAGCACCATCGCCGTGTTCATTTTCGCGGTGCCGGTGCTCACAATGAAGAGTTTTGCCGAGGAGCGCAAGACCAAGACGGACCAGATGCTGCTCACGTATCCCGTATCCGTACCGTCGATCGTGCTCGGAAAGTTCTTCGCCATGATGACGGTCTACCTCATCCCGATGCTGATCGGCTGCCTCTGCCCGCTGGTCATCAGGATCGTAGGCACCGGCTCCCTGGTGATCGACTACAGTACGATACTGCTGTATCTGCTGCTCGGAGCTTTCTTCATCAGCATAGGAATGTTCGTGTCCGCCCTGACAGACAGCCAGGTCATCGCGGCGGTCGTGACCATGGCGGCCCTGCTCGTCATCGTCATCTGGGACGCCATCACCAACTACATCCCCGAGACGCCGGTAGCATCCCTCATCGGATTCATCGTGATATTCTTCCTGGCGGCGTTCATAATCTACCGTACCACGAGATGCTGGACGGCGCCGGCCCTTATCGCGATCTTCGGTCTGGTGGCCTCTGTAGCATGTTATTTCCTGGCTGAAGACTGGTTCCAGGGAGCGCTCGGCAAGCTGCTTGCCGCGCTCAGCATCTACGGGACCATAAACAACTTCATCACCTATTACACATTCGACGTAAAGGGACTTCTGATAATCGTCTGCTTCATCATCCTGTTCGTCTACCTGACGATACAGGCTGTGCAGAGACGGCGCTGGAACTGACGGGGGGTGGCTATAATGGACGAGAACAAGAACATGACCAACACCGAAGTACAGCAGAAGAACAAGGACGACAAAAGGGCTCCGGAGCCCGTACGCCTTGCCGTAGCCATTTCAGCGGTCGTAATAGCGATAGTCATCATCTTCAGCCTGTTCCTCAGGCAGCTGCCTTCGAACATACTTGAGTACGACATCTCCAGCAACAAGCTTTACGAGGTCTCCGACGTTACCAAGGAGTTCATCGGTCAGCTCCAGGACGACATAGAGATAACCGTTATCCAGGACGCCACACAGATAGACGAGCGTCTCGTGAAATTCCTCGACAGATATGAGAAGCTCTCCGACAAGCTCAAGATCACCTATGTGGATCCGATCGAGAACCCGTCTGTCCTCGACACCATGGAGACGGATACGGACACCGTGGTCGTCCAGGATATGAACAACGGCAGAAGGAACATCATAAACATCAACGGATTCGATACATATGAGGAGAGCATATTCGGATACGACTATATGTACTATAACTACTATCAGACGTACAAGCTCAACTCCTTCGACGCCGACGGCCAGATCACCAGCGCGATAAACGCGGTCATCAACGAGAGAACGCAGATGATATATTACCTCACCGGCCACGGCGAGAGCGACATGAACGCCACTGTCGAGGCGTCCATCTACAAGGTGGGCTACAAGACCCAGACCGTGAACCTCCTCAAGGACGGCGGCATGCCGGACGACTGCGACCTGCTCATCATCAACATCCCGACGAGCGATCTCGCGGACGATGAGTACAACATGATAATAGAGTATATGAACGGAGGCGGAAAAGCGCTTCTGGTCATAGACGACAACAAGCTGACGAATTTCGCCACGCTCATGGCGGACTTCGGGCTCAAGATCAACGACGGCATGCTCGGCGATAAGAGCAACTATTACACGTCCTACTTCCAGACCTTCGGATATTACTGCATATCTCCGAACCTTTCTTCGGACAGCACCATCACTAAGAGCATAAAGCAGGCAGCGATGCTCATATATCCGAGAGGCATGACCCGTATCACGGCAAACCACAAGAACGTCTCCGTCGAGACGTTCATGAACACCTCGTCGCAGGGCATCTGCTACTATGACGACAACAACAAGTCCGAGGGCGCCTTCATAATCGGCGCCGTGGCGACGGAAACGCTCCCGACCGGCAATAAGGCGAGGATGACGATCATTTCCGCACAGTACATCGCGGACAAGGATCTGACCTCCACGACCACCAACATGTCGAACCTCGATATACTTCTCAACTCGGTGGTCGCGAACTTTGACGACGTTTCCTCCACCATGAACATACCGGCCAAATCGGTGCAGCTCACGACGAACAACAGCGTCAACACCCCGCTCTGGAACGCGCTGTTCATCGCGATCATCCCGCTCGCGTTCCTGGCGGTAGGATTCGTGACATGGAACACCAGGAGGAAACGGTGATGAAAAAAGCAAAAAGAACGCTCACCGTTCTGGTCGCAGTCCTCTGCCTGGTAGTTGCGGCTCTGGTGGCCATGTCCCTGATAAATGCCAGAAACAACAGACGGGCTGAAGAGGAGAAAGAGGCCGCGATAATCAATCTCGGCAACATCGGCGAGGCGGACAGGCTCGTTCTCAACTGCGGCAAAAACGGCGAGGACATCACATTCGTCCTTGAAGACGAGACCTGGTATGCCGAGAGCATGCGGGGGCTCACGCTGGACCAGAACACGGTCGGCCATATAGCGGAAGAAGTTTCCGGGCTCAAAGCAGAGCGAAAGGTCGAGATCAAGGAAGACGTTTCCTACTACGGCCTCGATGAGCCCAGATTCCATCTCACCGCCAGCGATCCCGAGGGCCATTCGATCTCGCTGCTCACAGGCAAGAGCTTCGACACGGTCGCCGGTACCAAGTACTATGTGATGGAGCCGGGCGGCACTGAGATATACACGGTCGATTCCGACCTTGTGAAAGCGCTCGACTACAGCGTCTACGACATGGCAAAGCCAGACTCGTTCACGGTCCTGACTGAAGATAATATCGATTCGATCACCGTAAAGGACGGCAAGGGCACCGAACTGTACTTCGAAAAGAAGACGGAGCAGGCGGATAACGGTGAATTTGAGTACACGTGGTTCTTAAAGACAAAAGACGGCCTTGTTCAGACGTCGGATGTGACGCTCAATCCCAACAACGCGGGAGAAACGACGGCAAAGGGTTATATCGACGCCATCCTCAAGAACTTCACCAGATGCTTCTTCTATAAGACGTGCGATTTTGACCGTACTGACGCAGATCTTAAATCGGAGTTCGGTTTCGACGGCCTGACCGTAGAGATCGCTGATACCGCAGAGAACGACGACGGCGAGACGGTCAGCGAGAAGATCACGATCGTATTTGGAAGCGACTTCACCGAAGAAGACGACTTCACCTATGCCAAATTCCCGGATTCCGGTCAGGTCAACTGCATGACCACCAGACGTGTGGCTCCGTTCAGAGAAGCGCTCGCCGACCTGGCTGAAGTAGTGAGATAACAGTTTTGTGTAACGGCGCCCCGGTGCAAAGACCGGGGCGCCGTTTGCCGATGCGTCAGCAGCAGCGGATCAGTACTGTCTCTCGAAGGAGGAGAGCCCGCATGGATAAGAACATGATACTGACAGTGCCCGGAGAGCGGCAGATCTCCAGAAGGAACGAGGTCTGCTTCGTCGACTGTGAGGGAACGCGGTGCGTCAGGAAACGATATCTCCAGCCCGGCGCCGCACAGATCGAGCGGGAAACCCTCGCCGTGCTGGCGGAGGCTCACGCCGATGTTCCGCGGGTCCTGTACTCTGACGGCGAATATATGGTGCAGGAATATATACCGGGCATGACCTATGAGGCCGTCATCTCCGGCTGCGAATCAGGCGCGGTTCGTTCCGAGGAGCTGGCGGACGCTGTAGCCGCCCTGGCGGACTGGCTCATCTACTGGTACGCCGTAACGGGCAGGAAGCGCGGCGACGTGAACCTTCGGAACTTCATCTGGACGGGCATGCGCTGCGTAGGCGTCGATTTCGAAGAGGAGACCGGCGGACCGCCTTTCGAGGAGGATATGGGCCGGATGCTCGCCTATGCCGCGTCCTATGACCCTGTCTGCACGGAAGGAAAGCACCGATTCTGCAGCATGCTTCTCAAAAAGTTCGAGGAGACGGGCGCGTCTCCGGAACTGATAAGGGAGTACGCTCTTGCTGAAACGGACGTCATGAATGCCCGGAGAAAGAGCTTTGCCGGACATGCGGAAAAAGTCCGTGTGTTTCTGAAAAGCCTGTTTTCCGGCGAGACGCCTAGAGCGGAGGAACAATGACAGACTGAGGTGCCTTGCCGGCCTGACGGACCCGCATGCTGAAGAGGCAGGACCAAAACATGAACCGCCGTCTCCGTTATATCGTACGGAGACGGCGGTCTTTTCGCAGCATGAATGAATATTATCACACGAACCGGTTGGTGAGTTTTCCCAGGCCTTCTATCTCAACGGTGACGGTATCGCCGGCTTTCATCCAGACGCGCGTGCCCTTGGGCTTTCCCAGTATGACCCCTGCGGGGGTCCCGGTGTAGATGAGATCGCCGGGACGCAGCGCGACGTATTTAGATGTGAACGCCAGCAGCTGCTCCGGGGAGAAGATCATGTTGGAGGTATTGGAATCCTGTACGGTCACGCCGTTGAGACGGCAGGATATTGCGAGCGAAGAGACGTCGATCTCGTCCTTCGTGACGAGCAGCGGTCCCAGCGGTGAGAATCCGGGAAGAGACTTGCCCAGGAACCACTGATTGGACAGGAACTGCGCGTCGCGGGCGGAGAGATCGTTGCCGCAGGCGTAGCCGAAAATGCATGATCCGGCCTCCTCCTCGGTAACGTTATATGCGTTCTTTCCGACGACAACGACGAGCTCGGCCTCGTAATCCAGACAGCGCACGGCGGGAGGTTTGGGGATGTCCTCCCCGCAGGCGGCGATGCAGGAGGAGAGCTTTGCGAAAATGACCGGCCTTTCCGGGACCGTGCCGCCGGTCTCCTCTGCGTGGTCCCGATAGTTCAGACCTGCGCAGAGTATCTTGTCCGGAGCTGCGACAGCAGGCGCAAACTTGAAGCCGGGCGGAAGCTCGCTGCCAGGGCGGACGCTGTCCGCGGAAACGGCGCCGGTTATCAGGTCGTCCGTGCAGACGGCTGCTCCCGAAGGCGTTTCAGCCTCTAGCCAGCGGCCGTCGGAGAAGAACCCCAGGCGCGGAGCGCCGTCCTTTACGTAATTGAAGTATTTCATCAGACACCCTCCAAAAAACAGAGGAAGCCGGCGTTTTTCGCCGGCTTCCTTTATCGATCATTCACCGTACATCTTCTGCTGCTTGACGAGCTTCCTGTAGCGCTCGGCGGCGTCTTTCTGCGCCGCATCGAAGAGAGCGGTCGCTCTTTCTGGGAAGGAGAGCGGCAGAGAACTGTATCTGACCTCACCCATAATGAACTCGTTATAGTCGGAGGTCGCTTCCTTGCTGTCGATGGAGAGCGGGTTCTTTCCCTGCTCGGCCAGTCTCGGATCGAAGCGGAGAAGGTTCCAGTAACCGGCCTCGACGGCGCGCTTCGCCTCGGTCATGGATTTGCCCATGCCGGCGCGGATGCCGTGGTTGATGCAGGGGGCGTAGGCGATGACAAGCGACGGACCGTCGTAGCTCTCGGCCTCGATGAGCGCCTTGAGTGTCTGCTGGTAGTTCGCGCCCATGGCGACCTGGGCGACGTAGATGTAGCCGTAGGAGATAGCTATCTGCGCCAGGTCTTTCTTCTTGACGGATTTGCCCGCCGCGGCAAACTGCGCGACGGCGCCGGTCGGAGTGGCTTTGCTGGCCTGACCGCCGGTGTTGGAGTAGACCTCGGTGTCGAAAACGAGAACGTTGACGTTCTCACCGGAGGCGAGGACGTGGTCCAGACCGCCGTAACCTATATCATAGGCCCAGCCGTCTCCGCCGAAGATCCAGAAAGAGGGTTTTACGAACTGGTCGCGGAATTCATACAGCTCCTTGAGAGAGTCGCAGGCGGTGCCGTCCTCGATGAGCGAGGATATGGCGTCTTCGAGAGCTGCGCCGGCAGCTGCGGATTCAGAACCGCTGTTGAAAGCCGCCAGCCAGTTTTCCAGAGCCACAGTGACGGGGCCGGTGCACTCCGCGAGCGCCGCCTCAGCCAGGGCCTTGACACCGGCGCGGCGCTGGACGGACGCGGTGGACATGCCGAGACCGAACTCTGCGTTGTCTTCGAACAATGAATTGGACCATGCGGGGCCCTTGCCCTCTTTATTGACCGTGTAAGGCGTAGAGGGAACGCTGCCGCCCCATATGGAGGAGCACCCCGTGGCGTTCGCGATGTACATGCGGTCGCCGAAGAGCTGGGTGACGAGTTTTGCGTAAGGCGTCTCGCCGCATCCCGCACATGCGCCGGAGAACTCGAGCAGAGGTTTGACGAACTGGGAACCCTTTACGGTGGACTTGTCGAAGCCGATATCCTTCTTCTCCGGTATGTTTGCTTCAGCATAGTCGAAAGACTTCTGCTCGTCGAGCATCTCTTCGAGAGGCTTGGCTACGAGAGCCTTGGTGCGGGACGGGCATACGTTAATGCAGGAGAGGCAGCCGGTGCAGTCGAGAACGGAAGAGAGGACGGAGAAGTTGTATCCCTTCGCGTTCTTGCCGGCGAGCTTGACTGATTTCGTTCCTTCCGGTGCTTCCGCGAGCTCCTCGTCGGTCATGACGAACGGTCTTATGACTGCGTGAGGGCATACGAGAGAGCACTGGTTGCACTGGATGCAGTTTTCTGGGATCCAGGATGGCACGTCGACCGCTATGCCGCGCTTCTCGAACGCCGCCGTGCCGGCGGGCACGAAGGAGCCGCCGTCGGTATCGAGGAAGGCGGAAACGGGCAGATCGTCGCCGCGCATCGCATTGATCGGGTTCATTATATTGTCGACGTAGTCGGCGAGAGCGCCCTTGCTGGGGGCCTTTTCGACAGGCTCGTCGGCTGCTGTCAGCCAGGATTCGGGAATGTCCACGCGGACGACATTGGCAAGGCCGGCGTCGACCGCAGCGTTGTTCATGTTGACTACCGCCTCGCCCTTGCGGCCGTAGGTATCGCGGATGGCCTCCTTCATGTATCTGGTGGCGTCGTCTATGGGAAGGATCCCGGAGAGTTTGAAGAAAGCGGCCTGCAGGACGGCATTCATCTTGTTGCCGAGTCCGAGGTTCTTGGCGATGGTGACGGCGTCGACGGTGTAGACGAGGATGTTGTTCTCGGCGATATAGCGTTTTGCGTCGGCGGAGAAGCGCTTGCCCAGTTCCTCGGCGTCCCAGGCGCAGTTGATGAGCAGAATGTCGCCGGGCTTGACGTCGCGTGCGATATCGTACTTCTCGATGTATGAGGAGTTATGGCAGGCGACGAAGTTGGCGCTGGAGACGTAATAGGCGGACTTGATCTGGCTGTCGCCGAAGCGGAGATGGCTGATGGTCACGCCGCCGGATTTCTTGGAGTCGTACTGGAAGTACGCCTGGGCGTTCATATCGGCGTGGTCGCCGATTATCTTTATGGAGTTCTTGTTCGCGCCGACGGTGCCGTCGGAGCCGAGGCCCCAGAATTTGCACGAGATGATGCTGGGCGGGCAGGTGTCCGGCTCCTCAGTTATGGGCAGCGAGAGACCGGTCACGTCGTCCGTTATGCCTATAGTGAAGTTGTTGAGAGGCTTGTCGGACTTGAGATTGTTGAAAGCGGCTATCACGCAGCCGGGAGTCGTGTCCTTGCTGGCAAGTCCGTATCTGCCGCCGACGACGGTCACGCCGGTTCCTGCGAGAGCGGCGAAGACGTCGAGATAGAGAGGCTCGCCCATTCCGCCCGGTTCCTTGGTGCGGTCGAGGACCGCCACGGATTTAACGGATTTCGGAAGTACTGCAAGAAGATGCTTGACGCTGAAAGGACGGTAGAGACGGACCTTTATGATGCCGACCTTCTCGCCTTTCTTGCGGAGATAGTCGACGACCTCCTCCGCCGTCTCGCAGACGGAACCCATGGCGACGATGACTCTCTCGGCATCCGGGTCGCCGTAGTAATTGAAGGGCTTGTAGTCAGTGCCGATGCGCTCGTTGACCGCATCCATGTACTTTTCTACGATCTCCGGAATGGCGGCATAGCGGGGATTGCAGGCCTCGCGGGCCTGGAAGTATATGTCGCCGTTCTGAGCGGAGCCGCGAAGGATGGGATGATTGGGGTTCTGGGCCTTGGCGCGGAAGGCTGCGAGAGCGTCGCGGTCGATGAGATCGGCCAGGTCTTCGTTTTCCCAGTAGGCGACGCGCTGCATCTCGTGAGAGGTGCGGAAGCCGTCGAAGAAATGAACGAAGGGCATGCTGCCGCTGATGGCGGAGAGATGTGCGACGGCGCCGAGGTCCATAGCCTCCTGCGGGCTGTTGGAAGCCAGCATCGCGAAGCCGGTCTGGCGGCAGGCCATGACGTCGGAGTGGTCGCCGAATATTGAGAGGGCGTGGGCGGCTATGGTTCTTGCGGAGACATGGAGCACGGCAGGCAGGCCTTCGCCGGCTATTTTATACATGTTGGGTATCATGAGGAGAAGACCCTGGGAGGCGGTAAAGGTGCTCGTGAGAGCGCCGGTGATGAGAGAACCGTGAACCGCGCCAGCGGCGCCGCCCTCGGACTGCATCTCAAGGACCTTTACGGTCTGCCCGAAGATGTTTTTTCGGCCGCCGGCTGCCCATTTGTCGACGTACTCGGCCATCGTGGACGAGGGGGTGATGGGATAGATCGCCGCCACTTCTGTAAAGGCGTACGCTACGTGCGCTGCGGCATTGTTGCCGTCCATCGTCTTGAGCTTTCTTGTCATGCTGCTCCACCTCTCAAAGTATTTAAAAAGCGCCGTGCCGGAGCTTGCTCCGGGTGCACCCTTCCAGTCTATATTCACACTGAAATTATATCATCGGAACGGAAGGATTGTAAACTGTCGGTTTAGCTGAATAAAGAATGGGGTTTGGGCCGCCGGTGTTGCAATGTTAACCATTTCAGGTATATACTTATTAAAACATGTTCACATTTATAAAAATATGGCATCTTGATATGCTGAGAAACGCGGCCGGCGGCGCCGGCGCGGCCGGGACAGCCGCAGGAAGGACGTCACTGAATGAACGATATGTTCCTGCTCAAGCAGGGTGAGATAGTATTAAAGGGTCTCAACAGAAAAAGCTTCGAGATGAAACTCATCTCCAACGTAAAACGACGCCTTCGCCCCTACGGACGGTTCGACGTCTACTGTGTCCAGTCTACCGTGTATGTGGAACCAGCGGACGGAGAGACATGCGATATGGACGGGGCGTTCGAGGCGCTCAAGACGGTTTTCGGGATATCTGCCCTGTCCCGCGCAGCGGCATGCGAAAAGGACAAGGACGCCATCTTCGAGACGGCGAAACGCTATCTCGGAGACGAGATGAGGTCGGCCGCCTCTTTCAAGGTCGAATCCAAACGGTCCGACAAGCGTTTCCCCATGACGTCCATACAGCTTTCCCAGTATGTCGGAGGGATGCTTGCGGAAGCGTTCCCGGAGACGCGGGTAGACGTTCATGAGCCGGAGCTCACAGTCAACGTCGAGGTCCGCGACTACGCGACCTACGTCCACGGCCCGTCCGTGCCCGGTGCCGGCGGGATGCCCGTTGGTTCCAACGGAAGGGCGGTATCCCTGCTCTCCGGCGGGATCGACAGCCCCGTTTCGACATATATGACGGCGAAGCGCGGCGTGGCCGTGATCCCGGTGCATTTCTTCTCGTTCCCCTACACGTCCGAGCTCGCCAAGGAAAAAGTCCTGACGCTCGCAAAGCAGCTGACCCGCTGGTGCGGGAGGCTGATGGTCGAGATCGTTCCCTTCACGCGCATACAGGAGGAGATCCGCGACAAGTGCCCGGAGGAGTACTTTACGATCATAATGCGCAGGTTCATGATGCGTATAGCGGAACGCGTCGCGGATATGAACGGCGCGAAGGCGCTCATAACCGGGGAGAACCTCGGGCAGGTGGCGAGCCAGACCATGGAGGCCATGGCGGCGACGGAGGAGTGCGTATCGCTCCCCGTTCTTCGTCCGCTCGTCGCGCTGGACAAGGAAGAGATCATCTCCATCGCGCGAAGGATCGGCACGTTCGAGACGTCGATACTTCCCTATGAAGACTGCTGCACCACTTTCACCCCGCGCCATCCGCGCACCAAGCCGCGTATCGCGGACGTGATCGAAGCAGAAAAGGATCTGGATATAGACGGACTCGTAAACGAGGCCGTAACAAATATTGAAAGGGTGACGCTTGAAGTATGAACTACACCGCAGAGATAATAGCAGTCGGGACCGAGATCCTGCTCGGAAACATCTCGAATACTGATGCGAAGGACGTCTCGGAAGCCCTGTCCGAACTGGGCATCAACGTTTATTACCATACCGTCGTGGGCGACAACCCCGAGCGCGTTCGCGCCGCCGTGGATATCGCCAAGGAGCGCGCGGACATCATCATAACCACAGGCGGCCTCGGGCCGACCTACGACGACCTCACGAAGCAGACTCTGGCGGCCGCGTTCGGCAAGGAGATGTACTTCGACGAAGCTCAGGCGGATAAGATCAGGTCGTATTTCGCAAGTCAGCCCGGACGGAAGATGACTCCCAACAATCTTCAGCAGGCGTGGCTGCCGATAGGATGCACGGTCTTCGAAAACTCCTGCGGCACGGCGCCCGGCTGCGCGTTCGAATCAGACGGCAGGCACGTGCTCATGCTGCCCGGACCTCCCCGCGAGTGCAGAGCCATGATAAAGACGGGCGTAAGGCCGTATCTCTCCAAGCTGCAGGAGGCGGAGATCCACTCCCATAACATCCGCGTCTTCGGCATGGGCGAGAGCACTATGGAGGCAAAGCTCCACGATATGATGACGGAGCTGACGAACCCGACCCTCGCTCCGTATGCCAAGGAGGGCGAGGCCATGTGCCGCCTTACGGCCAGGGCCAAGTCCAAGGAGGAGGCCGAGGAGATGATGGCCCCCGTCCTCGAGAAGGTCAGGGAGATCCTCGGCGACGTCATCTACGGCGTTGACGTGGACAGCCTCGAGCAGGCCGTGTTCATGGCGCTCAAGGAAGCCGGAAAGACCGTGGCTTTTGCGGAGTCCTGCACCGGCGGGCTCGCGTCAAAACGGCTCACCGACCTGCCTGGAGCCTCTGCGGTATTCCCCGGCGGCATCGTGACCTACAGCAACGGCGCGAAAGCTGAGCTCCTGGGCATAGACCCGGCGCTCATCGAGGAAAAGGGCGCCGTCAGCGCTGAAGTCGCCCTTGAGATGGCCCGCTCCGTAAGGAACAGGCTTGGCGCGGACATCGGCATCGGCATCACCGGCGTCGCGGGACCCGACAGCGACGAGAAAGGCAATCCCGTCGGCACGGTGTTCATCGGCCTGAGCGCCGAAGACCGGGAGATGAGCCGCGAGTTCCACATGAAGACAGACCGCCTCCGCGTGCGCATAATGGCCGCAAACAACGCCTTCGACACGCTGCGCCGGTATCTCGGAGGGCTCGAACTGCCGGAGAACTTCATTTAAACAATTCTGATGAAAGCATAAAAAGGCCGCCCGCCTTCTTCCCGAAGGCGGGCGGCCTCTGCGTGACCGCGGTTATTCTTTTATGGAACCGGTGAAGTAGAGGATCGTCAGGATGAGCCCGACGAGCACATAGATACCGGCCACCAGGCCGATGACCCATGACAGGAGC
>JAFZSD010000011.1 GCA_017619535.1 Oscillospiraceae bacterium
AATAAAAGCGGTCTTCTGGTGGTGCTATATGCACTCACAGAGACCGCTTTCAGCAGCTGAGATACTAAAAGTCATGCCGACAGATAAAAGCATCGCAGCTATTTATAACAGGATATCTACTCGTGGAAAGCTCGAGTATTCTATACCTGATTGGGGAGACGCAGTGGTCTGGAGCGAACTCCATCGTCCCACTAATTACCCTGATATTTGGACTTAGCCACCAACACGTTTTTTCCTATAACTCTTTAACGATAACATCTTTCAATCCGAGAAGCTTTGCTGTATTATCCTGGTGGAGCATAGAGAACATCCTTTCTGGTAGGTAGGGGTACTTTTATCTTAAAGGGTTTTTCTTCTATGCTCTACTTATTTTTGCGTATGATGACAAAAATGTTGGGTGTAGCTCAGCCTTTCGGCTTCGCTACCCCAACATTTACTATAGAACCATAAGATCCTGCACTTTGCCGCATGACGAAGAAGATGCGGACCCGAAGGTCCGCATCTTCAGTTGAGAGTCTAAGAAACTCTGTTGCTCATAAATCTCGGGGGCTTAGGAAGCCTTCGGAGCTTCCATTACATAGACTACGCTGTAGGGCTGCTTCGTAGCCTCATCCTTCAGAACGTAGAACATATAGTTGGTCGGGTTCTGGTTCGTTGCACTCGCCGCGGTGTAGGTGAAGTACTTGTCAGCCTTGTCAGCCGTGGTAGTGGTGACCTTCTTGCCGATCACGATGATGTTCGCACCCTTGAAGTTGTACTGGACGCTGGTGTCATCAGTCTCATAGTGGTAGAAAGCAAGTCCTGCATAGACATCCTTCTCAGCGACTGTGACCGCCTCATACTTGCTGTCATCGCCTTCGGTGAGAGATTTTGCTGTCGGCACATAGTAGCCATCTGCATCAAGAGTGAGCTCATAGATGCCGGCCTTCTGAGCCATCAGATCCTCAGCATTCTTAGCCTCATCTTCATTGGTCGCCTGGACAGTAATCGTATTGCCATTCAGATCGTAGAGGGTGAAGGTGTAGAGCGGAATCTTGTCTCCGTTGGTGTCGACATACTCAATGCTGTCAGGCTTAAGGCCAGCGGGGATGATCGCGTTGATCTTGGAGCCGTCGCCAGTCGCCGTGGAAGCGTCTACGAAGATCACAGATGCAAACGCAGATGCAGTCTTAGCCGGTGCGTAGTACACGGTAACACCCTTAACGGACGGAGCGTTGGTAATGCCGGTGTAGGAGGCATACTCGTAGTTGCCACGGGTGCCGGTCCTGTACAGGAAGACGGTCTTGTCATTTGCGTAAATCGCATCAGATTTGTCGAGCGCCCTAGCGGTGCTGTTCACTACGGAACTATCATCACCCGTAGCAGCAGCAGGAGCAGCAATCTGCGGAATACCCTTTGTGATAGTAGCATTCTCTATAGTGTCCGTAACGGGCTTCAGCTTTGTTCCAGCGAGGATGTAAAGCGGAGCTTCCCAATCGCCGTTCTGCTTCCAATCCTGAGAAATCGCAGCGGGATCAGCTTTCATCGAAACTGCAGCCTCATAAGCGTCACCATTCTCGAACGGGAAGTATCCGGGCTTAGCTTCTTCGCCTTCAGCAACTGCCGGCTTCTCATTCCAAATCGCTGTCAGCTTGAAGGCCGGATCCTTGGAGGCATCCATGTAAACGAGGTTTGCAGCGGCATAACCGTCGTCAAGTTCCTTAGCATAGTAAGCAATACGATCAACGACAGCATAACCGGTGGCGGCAACTTCTTCGATGTCGCCGATGATGTTGCCGAACTTGTCAAGGAACCAAGTGAAGGTCTTGTTGGCAAAGCCCGTGGTCAGGGCATTGCCTTCTGCGTCCTTCTGAGCCATAGCATCGGACATGTAGTAGTCGATGTTGAGGTCATAATCCTTCTTGTTGATGTTGAAGATAATCTTGGCTTCCTTCTGGTTGTCGGTAATCTTGGCGAGCTGGCCGCTTATCGTGGTGGGCTCATAGTCAACTACAAAGACGGATTCCGCAGTAGGCATATACGCTCTTGCAAATTTAGGAGCATCATTGATAGCCTTGAGCTCTACATCATCCTCCGGTTCTATCGCTATCATATCAGTATCGTCGTCATGTACGATGAGCCAAGTTCCGACAGGATATGTCTCGGAGATAGTGGCAGAGATCGGGTCCTTGCCGGCGCCCTGGCACCAGACGTCAACAGTGACAGCGCCAGCGGAGCCGTGAGCGTCGTCAGCAACGTCGGTGACCTTAGCAAGATAATACCAAGTCTGAGTTACGAGGTAGCCAACGCCAGCGCCCGTGCGATCGGTCGGGAGGCCGAGGTTCTGGAGTTTGGAGAGATCGAAGAGATTCGTCACAACGCCCTGACCGTGGAGATCGTCTTCCTTAGTGCAGGCAAGTCCAGCATGCGTGAGGTACGCAGTGTTGTCCACTATTGTCAGTTCGCCAATTTCGTCGATATAGCGACCATTCTGCCAAAGTACAAAGGTCTTCTTAGCAGTGCTGGTCTTCGGGATGCCCGCGTCAACAAGAAGATCGCAGATGTCGATCTTGGTGTTGTAGGTCTTGACCGCCTCAATCGGGAGGGTGACAAGAGCATTGTCATCTTCGTCGTAGAGGACGTATGCGGGAACTTCGCCGACAAAGTCATAATCGCTGTAGTCTGCACCAAATACGGAGTAGAGCAGCGGGACAAGGCCGAGAGTTTCGGCTACAGGAGATACGGGCTCGCCCATAACGCCTGCATAGGCAGCATAATCAGCCGGGAGGCCGATGTACTCGCCCAGCGCGGCAACCCACATAACGGGAGCAGCTACGAGGGTGTTCCATGCGAGCTGAGCGGCGACCTCACGGGAGATCGGCTGTGCCCAGTCGGCCTTGATGCCCTTGTTGATAGCAGTGGCATCTTTGGTTACAGCGACATACCAGTCGTTTCCTTCATACACATGATTCTTATCATAGCCGATGGCGCGGAGAAGAGCAGCCATTGCCTGATAACCGGTCAGAGTGCCGGCGGGGTCATACTTGCCGTCGCCAACGCCCTTGAGGTAGCCGTTGTCAGCGCAGAAATTTACATAACCTGCAAACCATGCGTCGGTCGGTACGTCAGAGAAGCGCTCTGCGTTGGCATAGTTCGCAACATACTTGTCTTCCACATCGCCGGTCACGATACGATAGATAATCGTGGCAAGCTGAGCGCGGTTGAGAGTGCCCTGCGGCTCATATGTCGCGTCTGTCATGCCCTTGAGGACACCCAGCTGCGTGTTGGCATCAACGGCGAGAGCATATTCGTCGCTGACCTTGTCCGCGTCTGAGTAGTCACTCAGGGACTTCGCACCGGCCGCTACGGTAAGAAGGCCAACAGCCATTACCAGAGCGAGAACGATGCAAAGAGCTTTCTTGAGAGTTCTCATATCGAAACTCCTCCTTAAATAGTACCCCTTGTGAAGGGGCCGAAATATGTACAAACGTTTGCAGAAGCGGAATTCCTAGGCTCCCCTGCAAACGAGAGCACCAAACTGATCAGCCGGCGCCCAGGCACGCCGACGGCAGACGGGTCTTCCCCATCTGACATTTCGCATGATAGCACGGGCTTTTTTTCACGTCAACGATTCGGACCGCTTTGTAACATAACGGTAATATAACGCGCTTATACTGGCTTTCTCCGCACTGCGCAGCCTCTATTCGCCTCTCCGGACGGCATCCCCGCATCCATGTTTTTGCGTTGCGCGCGGTATGCGCCTGTGATATAATTTAATATATGTCAGAGACCGAATGCCAGCCGAGGAGAACCGCCGTATGAGAATGCGCAAAAAGCCCAATCTGCTCCCCCGCATGGAGCGCTGCGCGGGCGTCGCCGCCGCTAAACCGGAACTCCTCCGGGGACGCTGGCGGGACGAACTGCCCGGCTGCAGAGCGCTCTATCTGGAACTCGGCTGCGGAAAGGGCCGCTTCACTGCCGATACTGCGTCTTCCGTGCCTGACGTTCTCTACGTCGCCGTTGAACGCGTGCCGGACGCGATGGTGGTCGCCATGGAGCGCGTCTGCGGGCTCGGTCTTAAGAACGTCAGGTTCATCGACGCCGACGCTGCGAGGCTGGACGATTTATTCGCTCCGGGCGAAGCCGACCGTATATACATCAACTTCTGCGACCCGTGGCCGTCGAACCGCCATGCAAAGCGCCGCCTAACTGCACCGGGCTTTCTTGATATATACAAGCGCGTCCTCGCCCCAGGCGGCGAGATACACTTCAAGACGGACAATTCCCCTCTCTTCGAGTTTTCGCTTGCGTCCTTCCGCCGCGCGGGCTTTCTGACGTACGAGGTGACCCGCGATCTCCATGAAAACGGGGTCTGCGGCGTTATGACCGACTATGAGGCAAAGTTCCACGCGCAGGGCGTGCCCATAAACCGGTGCGTCGCCCGTCTGCCCAACCTTATCATTTAGGCATACCATTATAATTATATATCTCTAGCGCATAATCCATTAACGAAAGCTGTTGTGATCATGGGAAAGCTACGATTCCTGCTCGTGCTCTGGTTCACCAAATGCACCCGCGCGTTCATGCGCCTGGTGGGGCGCAACGCTACTTATCTCCCCGGCTCCCTTGCGCTCCGTTTCTGTCCCGGCTTCATGGGCTACATGGAGATGCCCAAGACCGTCATCGCTGTGACCGGCTCCGACGGCAAGACCACCACCTCCAACATGCTCATAGACATCCTCACCCGGCGCGGCCTGCGAGTAATGAACAACCAGCTGGGCTCCAACGTCCCCGCCGGCATAGCGACCAGCTTCATCCAGAGCTGCTCGCTCACCGGAAAGGCCAAAGCCGACGCCGCCGTGCTCGAAGTGGACGAGCGCTCCTCCCACCGCATCTTCGACCACGTCACGCCGGACATCCTATGCATCACGAACCTGTTCCGCGACTCGCTCATGCGCAACGCGCATCCCCAGTACATCGCGGATTTCATAGAGCGCGCCGTTCCGAAGAGCACGCGCCTCGTCGTCTGCGCCGATGACCTCATCTCCAACCGCATCGCTCCGGACAATCCCCGGGTGTATTTCGGCATAGGGCCGCTGCCCACCGACGTCACGGAGTGCATCAACCGCATAAACGACATGCAGATCTGCCCGGTCTGCCACGCACAGCTCATATACGACTACAGGCGCTATCACCATATCGGACACGCACACTGCCCCAAGTGCGGCTTCGCGTCTCCCGAGGCGGACTATCTCGCCCACGACGTGGACACTGCGGCCATGACCATGACCGTCACGGACAAGGGCGGCAGCGGACAGTACCGCCTAGTATCCGACAGCGTGTTCAACATATATACCATGACCGCCGCCATAGCCGTTCTCCGCGAATTCGGCATGGATCACGAAGAGATCTCCGAAGCCTTCACCCACGTCTCGGTCGTCAGCACCCGCTACGACGAGGAGGACGCAGGAAACGTCCGGATCATAATGCAGATGTCCAAGGACAAGAACTCCCTCGCCGGCTCCCGGGCGTTCGATTACATATCGTCCAAACCCGGCGATAAGGAGCTCATCCTCATGATGAACTGTCTCCACGACCAGCAGTCGTGGTCCGAAAACATCTCCTGGCTCTACGACTGCGACTTCGAATTCCTGAACAAGCCCAACATCAAGCGCATCGTCTGCACCGGCCCCCGCGCGAAGGATTACGTCCTCCGCCTTCAGATAGCCGGGTTCCCGGCGGAGCGCATACTCTGTACTGAAAAGGAGCTCGACGCCCCGTCGCTCCTTGAATACACGCCCGGCGAGAGCGTCGTGGTCTTCTACGGCACGGACGCCCTCGACCTGGTCGCCGCCGTTCGCGAGGAGACCAGAAATCAGGCGGAAAAGAGGGCTGCGATATGAAGATAGAACTCCTTTATCCCGAGGTCTGCTGCCTCTACGGCGATCTTATGAACGCCGAATATCTGTCCCGCTGCATCGACGGGGCGGAACTTGTAAAGACGCCCCTCGGCGAAAAGCCGCTCTTCCTGTCGGGAGACGCGGACGCCGCCTTCCTCTGCTCCATGCCTGAACACGCCCAGCTCCTTGTGAGAGACGAGTTCAGGCGCTTCTCCGCGGACCTGGACTCCGCCATTGCCCGCGGGACACTGTTCATAGCGACCGGCAATGCACCGGAGGTGTTCTACGAGTATATCGAGGACACCGACGGCACCCGCACGGAGATGCTCGGCATGTTCCCTCTCCACGCGAAGCGCGACTTAATCAACAGATATAACAGTCTCTATCTCGGAAAGTTCGGCGACGACATCGACATCGTCGGCTTCAAGAGCCAATTCTGCCATATATACGGCGAAAAAGTCGAGCCTTTGTTTCACACCGTCCGCGGCGCCGGCCTCAACCCTGACGTCATGGACGAGGGCTTCCGTGTGAACAACTTCATGGGCACGGCCGTCCTGGGACCGCTCGCCGTACTGAATCCTCCGTTCACCCGGTACCTGCTCGGCCTCCTCGGCATCGAAGAACCGAAGCTGTTCTGCGAGAAGGCCGCTCTCGACGCCTACGATCTGAGGCTCCGTGAGTTCTCTGAGCCCGACCGCGGCTTCTCCTACTGATATGGATATCCGGGAGACCGGTTCCGGCATCGCCGTCACCGGTGTCGGCGATTTCGATCTGCCCAGGATCTTCGAATGCGGGCAGTGCTTCCGCTGGAACGCGGACGAGAACGGTGTCTACACCGGCGTCGCCTTCGGCAGCGCGGCGAGGATAGAAAAGCTCGGAGACGACATCCTCATTTCCTGTACACGGGAAGAATTCGAAAGCATCTGGTGCGGTTACTTCGATCTCGATCTCGATTACGCTGCCATAAGGCGCTCTCTCTGTATAAACGACTATATGAGGACAGCATCCGATTTCGGCGCAGGAATCCGTATCCTCAGGCAGGATCCCTGGGAGGCTCTCTGTTCCTTCATAATCTCCCAGTGCAACAATATCCCCCGCATAAAGAAGATAATCGAGACCCTGTGCGGTCTTTACGGCGGCCGCTTTTCCGCTTTGAACCGTGAGTTCTGCGCTTTCCCGGACGCGGAAACGCTGTCCTCTCTTTCACCGGACGACCTGGCTCCCCTGCGGTGCGGCTACCGCGCCCCTTACATCATCTCCGCCGCCCGCGCGGTCAGCGAAGGCCGGATCGATCTCGAGGCTCTGTCAAAGGGCGATCCCGAGACCGCATTGAAGACACTTAAATCGCTGAACGGCGTCGGCGACAAGGTGGCGAACTGTGCGGTCCTCTTCGGTCTGCACATGCTCGACGCGTTTCCCGTGGACGTCTGGATGAAAAAGGCGATAAGAAACCACTGCGGCCCGGACTTCGACCCGTCCGTATTCTCTCCCTATGCGGGCATAGCGCAGCAGTATATGTTCTATTACGAGCGGAGCGGAGCCTCCGCAAAATAAAGACCCGGAAGCGAGTGATCGTCCCCATGCGCCTGTTCGTCCGAGACCGGCGGCTGTATGCGTCCTTCTTCTCCCTGCTCTTCATAACGGCCGCTCAGATGCTCATCTCCCTTGGCGTCAATCTCGCAGACAATATAATGCTCGGACGGTACAACGAGTTCGCTCTCTCGGGCGCGGCCATCGTCAATCAGGTCCAGTTCCTCGTCCAGATGGTCTCCACCGGCGTCGCCACCGGCGTCACCGTTCTGGGCGCCCAGTACTGGGGCAAAGGCGAGATCGACCCGATAAAACGCATCATCTCCTTCGGCATGAAGCTCGCTCTGACCGTCGGTATCCTGTTCTGCTTCGTGACGCGTCTCTGGCCGGCGCCGGTCCTGCACCTTCTGACCAACCAGGAGCCTGTCCTCGAGCAGGGCGTCATCTACCTCCGGATAATGTGCTGGACGTACATCATATACGCGGTCTCCAACACGCTGGTCATGTCCCTGCGAAGCGTCGAGACCGCCTTTATCGGGACCTTCATGTCCATCGTCGCGATGGTCGTCAATATATTCCTCAACTACTGCCTGATCTTCGGCAATCTGGGCTTCCCCGAGCTCGGCGTCAGCGGCGCTGCGCTCGCGACTCTGGCTAGCCGCGCAGTGGAGCTCGTTATCATCATAGTTTACGTTCTCTTTATCGACAAAAAACTGCGTCTCAGCCTCAGGGACATCTTCGGCTGGGACATGACCTTTGCCGGCAAGTATATGCGGGTGTCGCTGCCCGTTCTGTGCAGCACTTCGCTCTGGGGCGTGGCCCAGGCCGCGCAGACCTCGATACTCGGACATATCGATGCCGTGGCGATCGCGGCCAACAGCATCGCCTCCGTCGTATACCAGTTCACCGCCATTTTCACGAACTGCTCCGCCGGCGCTGCATGCGTCGTCATAGGCAAGACCATCGGCGAGGGGCGCCGGGATATGATAAAGCCCTACTCCAGGACCATACAGATGCTCTTCATCATCATCGGGCTCTTCACTTCCGCGCTGCTGTTCGTCGTGCGTATACCGATCCTGAACATCTACAACGTCTCCGGCGAGACCTACGATCTTGCCAACACGTTCCTGCTCATCCTGTGCGTCACGGTGATCGGCACCGCATACGAGTTCCCGACCGCTTCGGGGATAATCCAGGGCGGCGGCGACACGCGCTACGTGTTCCTCGTCGAGACCATATTCATGTGGGGCTTCGTGATACCTACGTCGGCTCTGTCAGCGTTCGTATTCCGCTTCCCTCCCGCCGTCACCTTCATGTTCCTGAAGAGCGACCAGATCCTGAAATGCCTGCCGAACGGCATCCGATGCAACAGGTACAAATGGGTGCGCGACCTGACCCAGAGCAGTCCCACTGAAGCTGCAGAAAAATAAATAGGAATATAGGCTGTTTCCCGTTGACATGAACGGAAAAATATGCCATAATCACCAAAATACATTCTGAAGACTGAGAAAAGGAGTTGTTTACGAATGGCGTTCATCTTCCCTGAACCGTCCCGTACTTTCAGTGAATTTCTGCTCGTTCCCGCCTATTCGGATCCGAACTGCACTCCGGCGAACGTCTCTCTGCGCACGCCTCTGGTGAAGTACCGCCGCGGCGAGGAGCCCGCCATGCATATGAACATCCCGCTGACTTCCGCCATCATGCAGGCCGTCTCCGACGACAGGCTGGCGGTTGCTCTGGCCAAGGAAGGCGGCGTATCGTTCATATATGGTTCGCAGTCTATAGAGAGCCAGGCGGCCATGGTGGCGCGTGCCAAGTCCTATAAGGCCGGCTTCGTCGTGAGCGACTCCAACATCTCCCCCGACG
Source organism: Oscillospiraceae bacterium (assembly GCA_017619535.1). Classification (GTDB taxonomy): domain Bacteria; phylum Bacillota; class Clostridia; order Oscillospirales; family Oscillospiraceae; genus RGIG8048. The sequence goes on from JAFZSD010000011.1 coordinate 9,276, forward strand.
CCACGCTCCGCGACATCCTGGCGCTCAAGGAGAAGACGGGCCACTCCACCGTTCCCGTGACCGAGGACGGCACCTGCTCCGGAAAACTCGTCGGCATCGTCACCTCCCGCGACTACCGCGTCTCCCGTATGACCGGAGACGAGAAGGTCCGCGAGTTCATGACCCCCATCGACAAGCTCGTGACGGCGCCCGCAAAAACGACCCTCAAAGAGGCCAACGACATCATCTGGGATCACAAGCTCAACGCCCTGCCCATAATCGACGACGAGGGCAAGCTCATGTACATGGTCTTCCGCAAAGACTATGAGAGCCACAAGGAAAACCCCCTCGAGCTCCTCGACCAGCATAAGAAATATGTCGTAGGCGCAGGCATCAACACCCGCGACTACGCTGAACGCGTTCCCGCTCTCATAGAGGCCGGCGCAGACGTCCTCTGCATCGACTCCTCTGAAGGCTTCTCCGAGTGGCAGCGTCTCACCATCAAATGGATCCGCGAGCACTACGGCGACACGGTCAAGGTGGGAGCCGGCAACGTTGTGGACGCCGAAGGCTTCCGCTTCCTTGCCGACTGCGGCGCCGATTTCGTCAAGGTCGGCATAGGCGGCGGCTCCATCTGCATCACCAGAGAGCAGAAGGGAATAGGCAGAGGCCAGGCTACCGCAGTCATCGAGGTCTGCCAGGCCCGCGACGAATACTACGAGAAGACCGGGATCTATGTTCCGGTGTGC
>JAFZSD010000012.1 GCA_017619535.1 Oscillospiraceae bacterium
GCGACATAGTTTTTCTGTTCCTCATTTACTTCCAGGTCGATCAGGGCGTCAAAGTTCTTCGTATCGACCTTGACGAGTCGGACATTTTTCATTTCGTTATTCATATGAATCTCCTTTGTGATTGATTATAACTTCCAGATCTGATCCTTTACCTATCATCGGCAGTGATCCGGCAAGTGCTTGTTTCGCAAAAATGGGCATAAAAATACCGCAGCGAAGCAGCTCCCGTCGTGGCTGCATCCTGCGGTCCCCACTATCAGAAGTTACCCAAAACGGCGCACCAAATCAAAGGGGGTATAACCCCTCTCCTTATTATGCGCCTCTATTCAGTTAGCCGATGATAGCGTTTCTGATCATTGTTCTGTGCTCCTATCCAAGTAATAGTATTTGTATTATACACGATAATAGCCAGAGAGTCAATGCTTATAATCGATAACAAAATACCCCTTGCATATACTGTCAAGTTTGTGCAAGGGGTGTATTTCGCTCTCAAACGGCGAGACCTGAATATATAGATGTTGCCCTCGTCTCGATTTGTATGGGCAATAATAAGGGAAAACGGAGCATCTTATTGGCAGCAGCCCCGCGAAAATGCAGGAAAATCAAGGGTTTTCTGAGATTTGGACAAAAAAAAACCGGAATTTTTCATAGGCATGCCTCAATTCCTCATAATGATGCAGGAATCCGTCAAAACTGCTTATCGTCTTTCCATCATCTCGCAGTATTCGAATGACTTCCGCCCGGTCAAACTTAAACACGCCCGACATATAGTACAGGTCAACCACATCCTTGATTCTTCTGAACACTCTGTCTGTAGAAATCGCCTCGATCTTGTCTGCAATCATCTGGATGGGCGCAACTCCGCAGAAACGCATTCCGCCAACCTCATAGGTTTTTGTTATCGCTACATGCCTGTTAACATCAACATCCATAGTAAAGATAACCCCGCCTGTCTTGTCGTCTATAAGTTCGAATCCCGCCGAGCGGTTTTCTCCGTACATTCTGTACAGACCGACTTTTAGACCGATACCGTTCCTAGTAATTGCCTTTTGCAGGGATTCGACCATCTGTTCTCCGCTGGGCGGGGTGTCGCTATTCCAGTTGGCATCAATATCTATAGTGTGTCTCGTATCATCTGAATAACCGGCTTCTATCAGGCACGCCTTCAATACCATCGATCCTTTGAAACTGATTGGAATGCCGCTTTCATATACTGCTTTCATCACGTCGTACATCAGTTTTTCTTCAGTTGAGATATTCATTAGTTGCTCTCCTAATTACTGTAATAATCTATCGCTTCATTTGCCAGTCGTTCAAATCTGTTCTGATATTTTGGATCTACTGTAATACCGTTAAAACTCTCCCCGTTGGAATAATAATATCTGCTTAAAGCTTCTGTGATGCCCTGCATGTCAAGTAACGACTCGTTAGCAAACGCATCAGACAGCGTCCTGTTAAAACCGGTAAATCTCAGGCCGTTCTCTTCTCTGACACAGTACGGACTGATATGGTTTCCCAGTAAAACGATGCCGTTATATTCTGATAATCTGTTATCACCGTAGGCCCAGACGATATATTCATCGCTGCGCCCTCCGAACCTCCCTTCGCACATCAAGGCCTCGTCAAGAGCAAAAACGACGTTTCCGTCCAAACTGTCGCTTACAGACTTCAGCCATGACAGTGCGCCGACATATTCGCGCCTATTTGGAAGGTCGCTCTTGTGCGGATCATACTTCGGCAGCACAGCTGTCCTGTGATTGATCAGATCTTCCCTTATCCTGCTTTCCAGGAGGTCCAGAATATACTCCGGAGGTTGCCGCACTCCTGTTTCCCAGTTCTGCACGGTTCTGAAAGGTATGTTATATCTTGCGGCAAATTCACTTTGCGTATCTCCGAGACTTTTTCTCATCTCACGGATGTTCATTTCTCTCACCTCGCCAGTATAATACACCCATTGAGTGTATATTTCAAGACATAACCGAGATTATTTGCAAAATGTTCTGAAATGCGTTCATATAAATGCGTCCCGTGTTTTCCATATACCGGAATACCGACACCCTCTGTGTTCTTGACAGAACACCCACTGCCCTGTAAAATTGTTGATGATCCAAGCGCAAATACGTAGTGGAGGTTTTCGTTTATGGCATGTTTCCTTGCTCCCGCCGCTGAGGCGGTCGTTGCGACCATCGCGACAAGAGTTATCAAGAAAAAAGAGGATCAGGCTCAGGCGGCGGATTCCGGCGAAAAGCTGGAGCAGCCCGAAAGGATCCCATTCTCACGCAAGCTGAAATGGCTCACGAATCTCTTGTGGGGCGGCACGGTCCTGCTGGCTTTCGAGCACGTATGGCACGGTGAGGTCGTCCCGTGGTTCCCGTTCCTGACGGCGGCGTCCGATCCGGGAGACGCGGCGGAGATGCTGCGCGAAATCTCCACGGTAGGCGTCACGATGGCGGTGCTGGTGACCGTGATCTGGGTCGTCATGCTCTGCGTATCGAAAGCTATCGAAAAACGGCCTGCGGCTGCGCAGACAGAGACGAAGTAAGGAGGGCCGTATGACTCTTCTCATCACGGTTTTTGCCGCCGTCATCAGCACAGTGATCTGGTACAAGAGCGAATCCGCCCGCGAACTGAAGGTCGGCGTGCTGTGCTGGCTGTTTTGGGGCGCTTCCGTAATGTGGTTCGTGGACGCGGTCTTCGAATATGCCGAACTGCATGAGGAGTTCTTCACGCCGGCTGCGGGAGATCTTCTCAACGATCTCTATCTGGGCCTGTCCGTGGTGGCTCTGGCTCTGATCATATGGATCGTCATCCTTCTGATCAAGGATCCCAAGGGCGTCGTCAGGTCATCCCTTTTCAGAAAAAAGGCCTGACCGGTTGAACAACAAACGAGCTGCGCAAGATATCTGTTTTGCGCAGCTCGTTCTTTTTTTGTAAACGAAAACCACCGGCGCCGGTTTTTATTCCGGTTGGCATGAAGAGATCATCTGAAATGATACGTCAGTGAACAGGCGTTGATGACCGCTCATTCTGTAACTATATATAGTTGCAGCATTTGAGATCATAGGGTAAAATGCGAACAAAGGATCCATAAGACGGACCGGGCCGCATCCGTGCAGGAAGCTTCTGAGTTATCAGATCAGTCAGCTTATTGATGTCCCGGAACAGGAGGAATTGATATGAACAACACAATGGAGTATAAAGGCTATCTCGGAAGCGTTGAATTTTCACAGGAAGACGCATTGTTTTTCGGAAAAGTCCTCGGCATCCGCGCTTTGATCTCTTATGAAGGCGAAAACGCCCATGATCTGATAAATGACTTCCATAGTGCGGTCGACAGTTATCTGAAGCTATGCGACGAGGAGGGCACAGAGCCCGAAAAAGCGTACAAAGGAAGCTTTAATGTACGCATCTCGCCTGAACTCCACCGGCGGGCTGCGATCGCTGCCCTGTCGCGGCAGATATCCCTGAACAGTTTTGTTGAAAGTTCTATACAGCAGTCTCTTGATGCCGGGCGTTGAGAACAGATACTAAATAAAACAATTCTCACTGTATACTGTTATTCAGGCAAAGACAGGCAATATTTCGGTTTTAGCCTATGATCAGTTTAATCCTCCGGGGGCAGAAAGAGCGGCGCTGCGGGATCTCCCGCGGCGCCGCTGCTGCTTATCCGAAAGTATGATACTATTCCGTTTCCGGCTCTCCGTCCTCCGGATCGTCGAAGAGCTCCGCCTCTATCTGCTTTATCGAGAACTCGTTTCCCCGGAGGAGATATGTCTCCTTACTGCCGCAGTGGGGGCAGGTCTTCCCGTGATCCACGGTCCTGTAGGTCTTGTCGCAGGCGGTGCAGACCGTCACCGCCTCTATGGTCTCCGTAAGGAGCTCGGCTCCTTTTACCAGGTCGTCCTTCTCTCTGAACCAGTTCCAGCAGTCGGTCAGAAGGTCCATGACGACGCCGGACACCTCGCCCACCTCCAGGGTGACGGAGCCGATGCGGCGCACGTTGTTCTCCTCAGCCACGTCGTGAAGCGTGCGGATGACATGCTCTACGATCCCGAGCTCATGCATCTCTCTTCCACGCCTCCAGTTCCGAGAGGAGCCAGTCCTCCCATTCCGCCATGCCTTCGCCGGTCTTCGCGGATACCGGGAATATCCGGATGTCCGGGTTGAGGGCCAGAGCCCTTCTCTTCGCCGCGTCAAGATCGAAATCGAAATACGGCAGCGCGTCTGTCTTCGTTATGACGAGCGCGTCGCTCTCTCTGAACATTAGCGGGTATTTAAGGGGCTTGTCGTCCCCTTCCGGCACGCTCAGGATCATCACTTTCCTGTGGGCGCCCGTGTCGAACTCTGCGGGACAGATGAGGTTCCCCACGTTCTCCAGAAAGACGACGTCCGCCTTCAGATCCTCCATGGCCTCTATTCCCGCCCTGGCCATTCCCGCGTCCACGTGGCACATGCCGTCGGTGTGCATCTGGATGCTCTGGGCTCCGAGACCGCTTATCCTGACGGCGTCCACGTCGGAGGCTATGTCCGCCTCCATGACGCCTATATCCACCTTCCCGGTAAGATCGGTTATGGTGCGCGACAGGAGCGTGGTCTTTCCGCTTCCCGCGGCGCTCATGAGGTTTATGAGAAATATGCCTTTTGACCTGAGCTCGCGTCTCAGGGCTTCCGCGTCCCTGTCGTTTGAGTCGGTGACGGTCCTTCTGAGTTCTATGACTTTCATACCGTTCTTCCCCTCTTCTCGGCAAGGACCGCGGCGATCCTGTCCGCAAGCTTTTCCGTGAACGCGTCCATCCCCTCGCCTGTCTTCGCGGACACGGGGAATATCTCCATGTCCGGATTCAGCGGCCGGATGTTGTTCTCAAGACGCGTGAAGTCGAAATCGAATACGGGAGCCGTGTCGATCTTGTTGACCAGCAGCCAGTCGGACACCGTGAACATGAGCGGGTATTTAAGGGGCTTGTCGTCCCCTTCCGGCACGCTCAGGATCATGAGACGCATGTCCGAACCCACGTCGAACTCCGCGGGGCAGACGAGATTTCCCACGTTCTCCAGGATGACGACGTCGGGAAGAGGGTTATCGAAAGCATCGAGGCCCTTCATGGTCATCTTCGCGTCCATATGGCAGGAGGTGCCCGTGTGCAGCTGCACCGCCTTCACTCCGTGGCCGAGCACTTTCCGGGCGTCCACGTCCGCGTCCATGTCCGCCTCCATTACGCCTATGGAGAATCTGTCCGACAGAGCGTCTATGATGCGGCAGAGGACGGTGGTCTTCCCGGCCCCGGGAGAGGCCATCAGGTTAATGAGGTATACGCCCTCCCTGTCCATGCGCTCCCTCACGAGAGCGGCATGGCGGTCGTTGTCCGCCTCCACTCCGGCCCTTACTTCTATGATATCGAATGATCTTTCGCTCATTATCTGTCTTCCGTCTTTCTGACGACGATCTTGACGGCGCGCTTGGCCACGTAGGGCAGCAGCGCCTTGACCTTGTCCTCTGACCTGTACATCTTGCTGGCCTCGGGATGCTCCCGGGTCAGGTGGATGGCGTCGAACTCGCACTTCGTGGTGCAGAGGCCGCAGCCGATGCAGCGGTTCTGGTCCACCGTGGTGGCGCCGCAGCTGAGACACCTTGAGGCCTCTGTCTTCACCTGCTCCTCGGTGAGGGTCAGGCGGAGATCCTCGAAAGTGGCGCTGGCCCTTCCCGCCTTTCTGCCCGGTATCTGCCTGGGAGCGTTGTCGAAGCTCTCCATGGTCTCGGGATCCTTAATATCGTCCTTGTCAAGCTCGATGAACTCGCGCTTGTCTCTCGCCAGGGTAAGGCTGTTGCCGGGGTGCACGAAGCGGTTTATGGACACGGCGCCCTCCCTGCCGCCGGCTATGGCGTCGATGGCGAACTTCGCGCCGGTGAACACGTCGCCGCCTACGAAGATGTCCGGCTCTGCGGTCTGGCGGGTGACGGGATCCGCCACCACGGTGCCGTTGCGGCGGAGCTCGACTTTCGTATCTTTCAGGAGGTCTCCCCACTGTGCGCTCTGGCCGATGGAGAGGAGCAGGTTCTCGCAGGGCACGGTGACTGTGTCGTCCTCGTCGTACTGCGGGGAGAAGCGGTGCTCCTCGTCGAAGACCCGGGTGCAGCGTTTGAACACCACCGCCGTGACGCGGCCGTTCTCTGTCAGGACCTCCTTCGGGCCCCAGCCGTTCTGGAGCTTGATGCCGTCCTCGAGAGCTTCAGCCACTTCGTCCTTCGCGGCGGGCATCTCGTCCCTCTGCTCCAGGCAGAACATGGTGACCTCGTCGGAGCCCGCCCTGAGGGCGCTGCCCGCCACGTCTATGGCCACGTTGCCGCCGCCCACGACGACGGTCCTGCCGCTGAGCTTCACCGAATGGTCCTTGTTTATGCGGCGCAGGAAGTCCACGCCGGTCTCCACGCCTTCCGCGTCCTCGCCGGGCACTCCCGCAAGGCGGCCGCCCTGCATGCCGATGGCGATGAAGAAGGCCTTGTAGCCCTCTCTGCGGAGGTCTTCTATGGTGACGTCTTTTCCCACGTCCACGCCGCAGCGGAACTCGACGCCCATGTCCTTTATGACGTCTATCTCGGCGGCGATTATATCCTTTTCAAGGCGGTAGGACGGGATGCCGTGCTCCAGCATGCCGCCGGCCTTCTGTTCCTTCTCGAAGACGGTGACGGGATAGCCGTCCATGCGGAGGAAGTACGCGGCGGAGAGGCCCGCCGGTCCGCTGCCTATGACGGCGACCTTGAACTCGTCGCCCCACATGCCGCCGTCGTGCTTCTCGCAGAGGGGCACGTAGCGGTCCTCTTTCTTAAGGTCTAGGGATGCTATGAACTTCTTGATCTCGTCGATGGCCAGAGGCTGGTCCACTGTGCCCCTGGTGCAGGCATCCTCGCACCTGCGGTTGCATATGGCGCCGCAGATCATGGGCAGGGGGTTGTCCTGCTTTATGAGCTTCAGGGCCTCGTCGTAGCGCCCCTCGGCGGCCATCTTTATATAGCCCTGCACGGAGAGGTGCACCGGGCACGCGGTCTTGCAGGGTGCGGTGCCGGAGTCATAGCAGTTTATCTTGGCGTCGTCGCGGTAGTTGTAGTTCCACTTGTCAACGCCCCAGGAACGCCCGTTGGGGAGCTTGGTCTTCGGATACTGTACCTCGCTGCCGTCCTTCCTGCAGAGCTTCTGGCCCAGCTTGGCTGCGCCCACAGGGCAGACCTCGACGCACTTGCCGCAGGCCACGCACTTTTCCTTCTCGGTGTGGGCGCGGTAGGCCGAGGCCGACAGGTTCGGCGTGTTGTACAGCTGGGAGGTGCGCAGGGCGTTGCAGACGCCGGGCGCGCAGTTGCAGATGGCGACGATCTTGTCCTCGCCGTCTATGTTCGTTATCTGGTGGACATAGCCGTGGCGCTCAGCCCTCTCCAGGATCTCCAGGACTTCCTCCTTGGTGACGTAGTGGCCTATGCCGCGGTCGTCCATGTACTCGGCCATGTCGCCCAGACCGATGCAGTAGTCGCCTGCGATCTGGCCGGAGCCCTCGCCGCGCATGGTCTGCTGCTTGCGGCAGGAGCACTCGGAGATGCCGTACTTGTCGTACATGTCCAGCCATCTGGAGATATGCTCCACGGGAACGCTCTTGCTCTCCGTCGGAATGGCCTTCTCCACGGGGATGACGTGCATGCCGATGCCCGCGCCTCCTGGAGGCACCAGCTGGGTGATGCCGCCCAGCGGGAGCTGGGTCATCAGGTTGAAGAAGGTGGCCAGCTGGGGGAACTCCTCGGTGAGCTTCGGCTGCATCATCATGAACTCGGCGCTGCCGGGCACGAAGATGGGCAGCTCGTACTGATAATGCTTATCCGGGGTCTTGGCCCTGTTCTGCTCGATAATGCCTATCCAGCGCAGGCGCTCCACCATCTTCTGGGTGTCCTCGAGGCTCATGCCGTTCATCTCGGCCAGCTCGGGCACGGAATACGGCACCCTCGTCTTCTTGAAATTGAGCAGGAACTTGACCTGCTCCTTGTTGAGGATCATGTCCAGGATCCAGTATTCCGGATCGCGGTCGTTTATCTTATGCAGGAGTTTCTTGGGGATTCGGTCGGTTATCATGATCGCAAGCTTTTTGACGAGCTTGTCCTTTTCGGGATCCTCAGGGACGAAATCCGGGTCCTGCCAGTAGTCCCTCTCGTTTATCATGGGATCTCCGGGCTTCCATTCCTCAAAGCTTCTGCCCATGCCGTTACCTCCATCATATGTATTCTCGGCGCCAAGCGGCTTTTTGCCGTATTTTTACTACTAATAATATAACCGAAGGACGGCTTTCCCGTCAACAGCAAAAGCCCGTTTCCCACGCCGGACGCGGCGTCTCAAAACGCTTTACGCAGGCGGCCGTTTTTGCTATAATCATATAAGTATTCGTATCATTTTTCGCGGCCGGCTGCAGTTTCCGCCGGCAGGCGGCGGAGAAGGCGACATATGGATATAAAGCTGCACTATACGGAACACGGCTCCGGCGAGCCTCTCATCCTCCTCCACGGAAACGGCGAGGACGGGAGCTACTTTGAAAACCAGATCCCCTGCTTTTCAGAGCGTTTTCGGGTCATCGCTCTCGACACCCGGGGGCACGGAAAGTCCCCCAGGGGCGAAGGTCCCTTCACGCTGGACCGTTTTTCGGACGATCTCAAAAGCTTCATGGACGGGATGGCGATAGGCAAAGCCTCGATCCTGGGCTTCAGCGACGGCGCCAACATAGCGATACTCTTCGCGCTGAAATACCCGGAGCACGTGGACAGGCTCGTCCTCGACGGGGCGAATCTCTTCCCCCTCGGGCTGAAACTGCCCGTCTGGCTCGGCATAAACGCCGCGGGCGCACTGGCGTCACTGACGCCCGGCAGGTCTCCGGAGCTCGTGAAAAAGAAGGAGCTCCTCCGCCTCATGACGCGGGAGCCCCATATCTCTCCGAAAGAGCTCTCCGCCATAAGCGCGCCGACCTTAGTCATCGCGGGCACCCGGGACATGATCCGCGCAAGGCACACGCGCCTCATAGGGCGCAGCATACCGGGCAGCCGGGTCCGCATGATAAAGGGCACCCATTTCATAGCTAAGGAAAACAGCGAAGAATTCAACGACTGCGTATACCGGTTCCTGAATGGAGAGCTCTGACGCCCCCATCCGGATACGCAGGGATATGTCATGCTCACTGCTCAGCATCGCGCCCAGAAAGGGATGATATCATGGTAACCATAGTGGATTACGGCGTGGGAAATCTCTTCTCGCTCCAGTGCTCCCTCGACGCCATCGGCGCCGAGAGCATGATAAGCGGAGACCCCGCGGACATACGCTCCGCCGACAGGATCCTCCTGCCCGGCGTCGGGGCTTTCGAGGACGCCGCAAGGAAACTCAGGGACAGCGGTCTCGCGGACGTGGTCTGCGAAGAGGCCCTCTCCGGCAAGCCACTCCTCGGGGTGTGCCTCGGCATGCAGCTCCTCTTCGAAAAGAGCCTCGAGTACGGCGAGCACAAAGGTCTAGGCCTCATCCCGGGGTGCGTGCGTCCCATAGCCGACGTCATCCCCGAAGACCTCAAGATCCCCCACATCGGCTGGAACGCCCTGCGCTTCCCCGCGGGGAAAGAGAAGAGCCCCCTGTTCCGGTACATAAACGAGGGCGACCACGTGTATTTCGTGCATTCCTATTACGCGGCAGACTGTGCAGAGCACACCATAGCCGTCGCGGAGTACGGCGCCGACCTGACGGCGGCCGTGGCTAAGGGCAGCATCTTCGGCTGCCAGTTCCACCCTGAAAAAAGCGGTCCGGTAGGACTCAGCATCCTGCGGGCGTTCTGCGAAGGGGGGCTTTCTGAATGATCACGAAGCGAATAATCCCCTGCCTCGACGTTAAGAACGGCCGCGTGGTGAAGGGCGTCAACTTCCTTGGTCTCGCCGACGTCAACTCCCCCGTCGAACTGGCGGAGTTCTACAGCGACTGCGGCGCGGACGAACTGGTGTTCTACGACATCACGGCGTCGGCCGAGGGCCGCGCCCTGTTCACGGACATCCTGTGCGAGGCGGCAAGGAAAGTCTTCATACCTTTGACCGTCGGCGGAGGCATCAACACCATAGACGATTTCGACCGGGTCCTCAAATGCGGCGCGGACAAAGTGAGCGTGAACTCCGGCGCCATAAAGAACCCCTCCCTCGTGGGCGAGGCCGCGAAGAAGTACGGCGACCAGTGCGTCGTGATATCCGCGGACGTGAAACGCGTGGACGGCGAGTTCCGCGTCTTCGCAAAGGGCGGACGCGAGGACACCGGCATGGAGGCTCTGGGCTGGATAAAACGCTGCGTCGACAACGGCGCCGGCGAGGTAGTGCTCAATTCCATCGATACGGACGGCGTCAAGAACGGCTTTGACCTGGAGATGCTGGACGCCGTGTCGAATATAGTGAACGTGCCCGTCATAGCTTCCGGAGGAGCCGGATGCGTGCAGGACTTCGTCACCCTTTTCAAGACGCTGCCCAAAGTGGACGCGGGCCTGGCGGCATCAATCTTCCACTTCGGCGAGGTGAAGATCCGCGACCTCAAGGAGGAGCTCCGGAGAAACGGCATAAACGTACGGCTCTGACTTCCGGAAGGCGGTCTTCCTTTCAAAAACAGGAGAAAATATTGCTCGGTACCTTGACAAACAGCAGCCGGTGTGCTGTAATTAGTTAGGTACCGAGCATTTTTGCGGAAAAGGAGCATGTGATAATGTATAAGGAGTATAAGAACAACGACGAAAAGATCCTCGCGGGCTTCAGACGGTTCAGCAAGATCCTCCGCCACGAGGCGTCCTTCGGTCATCACGGCAAGACCCGCATCCTGAGCGTTCTGTGCGCCGAGGGCCCGATGGCCCAGAGAAAGCTTCAGGACGAGGTGGAGATAACCTCTGGCGCCGCCAGCGAGCTTCTGAAAAAGATGGAGGATCACGGGCTTATAACTAGGACCGCGGATCCCGACGACAGCAGAGGACTTATCGTAGAGGCGACCGAGGCCGGCAGAGAGTTCAACGACAGGCTGGCCGCGGAAAAAAGCGAGAAAGCCAGGAACCTGTTCTCCGCCCTCACCGAGGAGGAGAAGGAACAGTTCGCCGGCATGCTGGACAAGATCTACGACTCCTGGCGCGAGCAGGGACTCTTCTACGGCGACTGCAAGCGCCATGCGCACGGACACAGATGCTGCGACAAGCATTCCCACAAATGTGACTGACATTCAGTCCTGTACCGACATATAAAGCGAAGGTCCGGAGACCCACACACGGTTTTCGGACCTTTTAATACATTCTTCTGTGCTTTCAGGATATCATACGTTCTGCTGTTCATCGGGACACGTTATGCCCAGCATTCTTGCGAGGCTAACTCCCCTGCCGGTCTTAACAGCTTCTTCGACTGTCTTCGAGCATCCGTCGGACGCCATGACGGCGGCGCACTTTGCCGTGATCTCCGGGTTCTTGACCTCTTCACGCACCGCCCAGTTGTATATGTCGAGCACCGCCTCATAATCGTCGATACCCAGTGTGAACCTGTCTGACTGGGAGAGAAACCTAAGTAAATTTTCTTCCGCGTCGTCCACTCCGGATATCCCCGGAACGGGTCCCTCGTCGAGCAGAGCTCTTACGATACGCCCGACTGCCTCGAACTCTTCCTGCGTAAGCTCTCCTTTGAGCCGCGCGGGCACGTCGGCCTTTTCCCAAGCAGTAAGGGCGGAATAATTTGGCGACACGTCGTTGTCCACTCCGCTGAACAGTATCCAGTCACGGATCCCCTCGGTCTCCGGTTTCAGTTTCTCAAGAGCGTGTATCCTTCCCCAGCCCCGCACCGTCCGTGCGAGTCTGAAGATGTCCCTGTTGCCGCCGTTCCATGTCAGCATGTTCCATACCGAGAAAATGGTGAATTCGTCGCACATGCCAAGTCTTCGTACGACTTCTTTGGTACCGGGATCCCTGAACTTGAAGAGCTCCATGATGGAGAGACCGAACTTGACGCTCTCCCTGTCCGCGGACCGCATCATGAGAGACAGTGCCGACTGGTACAGCGTTTTCGGCGGAAAGTCTCCTCCGTAACTGCGGATATAGTTCTGAAGGTCGTCGATGATGACGATGGCGCGGAATTCACGGCCAAGTTCGGCGAATGCTTCGTCCGCCTCCTTGACGTAACCGTCGCCGGCATATCTCAGAGCGCGGACCATCAGTTCCTTTCCCGCGTCGTCCAGCTGCCTTTTGGCCGCATGAAAATAAGTAATTCCGTCCAGCGCCCCGTCGGCGAAACTGATCTCCATGCCGTTGCCGTCGGTGGGGAGAGAAAAGCCTTTTTCCAGTCTTCCGCCTATATACGCATTCTGGATGCATTCAAATATGGCTCTCTTTTCTTCCATCTCTTCTCCCTTTTCCGCGAGCGGTCGCGACCTGTTTCTGGCAAGCTTAATTAATACAGATATATTCTAACACAGAATGATGAAAAATGGGAGCTGTCGCGTAAAACTGTCCCCGTATCCGGAAACCGCCGTTACAAAGTCAGATCATACGTATCGTTTTCTCCGGCGTCTCTGACGATCTCTTCGGAGCGTATGATATCTCCCACTATCCTCTGTCCGTTCATTATGAACTCACGGATATAGTCCCGGTCCGCCTCTATCGGGATCTCTGTGAAGCATTCGTCGAGCGTCTCCTCAGTTATCTCAGGCCAATCCATTTCACTGAACAGCTTTTTCGCCGCGGCGTTTTTCCGGAGGAACTCCCTGAAATAATCTATGATCCCGTCGCTGCTCCTGCTGCGGGAAGCCGGATATCCGCGGGAGATCAGTGCTATGTTGTTGTCGTAGTTGGGCGCCATCGAAACGATCGTCCCGTCTTTTTTGCTTCTGAGGAACCCGAAGTTCTCTGTGTGTCTGTCCATGTTGTAGCAGACCGTGTCCAGCCATATGATGCGAAGGTACTGCCGTGCGAGTTCCGGTGATATCCCGTTTATGCAGTCAAAGCAGTCGCTGTAATCCTCATTGTCGCCCATCAGAGAGGATACGGGCTCGAAATTCACGTCGAGTCCTGCTGTAAAATCCCTTGACCGGATATAGCCGTCATCCATCTCGTAATGGGCCATATCGAACCCCAGTTTCTCTCCGAGCCTGCAGATGAACAGTTCCGAGAAGTACTCGCTGCTGTTTCCGCTTTTATACATCCACCATACGCCGTCTATCAGTCTCCAGCACTTCTCGAAACTTCCGGTATTCGTCAGTTCCGGCGTCCTGGACGGTTTCCGTGAAAAGCCGTCCGGATCTCCGTGCAGCGCAAGACTGTCGAAATAGTTCACCTTGAACCGTATGTCCTCATAGCTTGCAGACGAGCCTTCGGGTTTGAACCAGTACCGGTCTGTAATCGTCGCGGCGTTGACGGCCAGCGCGGTGTGCGCATCGTCCTTGTTTCTAAGGCGGAGCGCCTTCTTCAGCAGGCGTGCGTTCGGCCTGTGAGAGTCGATCGCCCGTGACGCGAACCATCCCTCCAGGTCTCCGGTACATTTCAGATACAGCGGTATGATCTGATCGTCATAGTCCGTGATCACGCCGTTCTGAACAGTCGCGATCACTCTGTCCTCAGACATCAGTTTTCCCGATATCACAATCATATTTTGCAGCCTTTCCTCTTAGTGCCAATCAGCATCGAGAATCCATCACGAATATGATAACACCTCAAACGTCAAATCTCGAATAGTTCCCAGCTTTTGTGGAGATTGTCTTTTTTCAAGCGGCACAACAGCCAGAGGCTTACCCGAAGTCACCAATACCTTTAGAATGGTATCCAATTGAGGGCTCGTGCGCCGCTTCTCCAATCTCGCAAAATCGGTTGCCTCACTCCGCTTGCTTTCTCCAACTGCATCTGGCTGATACCCTGCTTTTCTGTCTGGCCTTTATAAGTTTCCTATGATAGTTGCTCACAGACAGTTCTCGGCTATTACCTCCGGAGAAAACATGTAGCGCTCTGTTTTGTCCCAGCCGAAGCCTACAGCGCCACACTAATCCTTACGAAGTGTCATATCTTTACCTCTTTCTGGCTTGCCGTGTGTGCAAGCCGAATGATTGTTTTCCGATTATAGTATCTGTCAGCGTAATACAGAAGTGTCTCATACTTAAGGCCGTTACGTCTGATATGATCAGCAAGTATGGTGTACGGATCATGTGCATCGACAGGAGCTTTATCCAAAAGGTCCAAAGCATCCAGTATTTGTAGGTATGCCTTGTTGTCCGCATTTACTGGAACCTTCGGCGGACAGATCGATACGCCGAGTTTGCTGTCATAACGGACACATTCTTTTGCGACGTTCGTTGCAAGCAAATGCTCCGCCGGCATCTGAGTCGTCAACCCCAAATTATGAAGCAGGCTCAAACCCGTCTCATACCCTTTATCCGGTAGAAGATACTTTATGGCAATCAGTTTTTCCCTGCTGATCCCGATCTCGCCGAACGGTGTATTAACCGTGCGAAAGTATATTCCTTTCTGGTAGCATCGCAAATCCGGCAAATACCCTTTGTCCAAAATACGTTTAAGTGCGACAGAAGTTGCGGCGGCGGCTTTCTTTTTATCGATATTATAATCCGCGGCAACGGCTCCGGATATTACATTTGTATATATTGGATTTCCAGGTTCTTGCTGCTCCAAATAGCTTTTCACATACTCTGTATAAGTCATTGATAATCACCGATTGATATATTATATCGCTATCTTGACTATATTTGCGTTAATAATATATCACAATGCGTAGTATTTATCAATACAAAACGCTATCGTTAATTCAACAGACACCGCCTACTCTGACGGCGTCAGCATCGCCAATACAGTTCCGCCATTTCCATGATTAACACCCTAAACTCGTCGTTGCTTATAAAACCTGTTTGCCCAGCACGCTGCATACCGTATGCCGTCTATGAGCACTTCCTTCAGCCATTTCGTGTATTTTATCCATATCATGTCCAAGATGTATCACCCCTCTTAGGGCAGAAAAATACCGGAGACTGTTTTTCAGCCTCCGGCCCTGTCGTTTGTTCGGTTATAGGTATCCGCGGTCTTTCTTCCTGTCCCTGCGCTTCAGCAGTGTCTCGGGCTCTTTCACATAGGTTCTTACGACGCTTCCGCAATTCCTGCAGACGGAGTGGTACAGCGGTCTTCCGCTCCACTTGTTCGACGTCGCGGACACCGCGCCGTATGCGGTCTGCATGGCCTCTATCATCTCGGTGCCGCCGCAGTAGGGGCAGCGGGGCACGAATTCGTCCCTGTATACTTCGATCATGTTTCCGTCCTTCCTTTCAGCCTCTGCACTCCGGAGCGAGAGGTTCGTCCCAAAGTACCGACGCGCCGTGCTCCCCCGCGATCCCGTCTATCTCCGTACGGAGCCGTTCCAAATAGGCGGCTTCCTTTTTCTTCGACCTTCTGCCTTTTCCTGCGTAGAGCTCTTTTTCGAGATACGCGTCGTAGGAGACCGCGAAGTCCTCCTCGTCCCTGTGGGGGAAGAATGTGACTGCGGCTTTGTAGGTTATCTGTCCGGCTTCGGAATCGCTTATGAGCATGACCAGCGCTCCGTTTCGCCTGACGCCGGTGAATTCCGCGCGGGCTTTGTAGTACCTTTCGTATACGTTGACGGTCATGACGCTTCTCCCCTGTTCTTCTTTCCCGTGGCTCTGTGGAGGGCCCACAGGCCGGCGGAGATGATGAAGGTGGCAATCACCATCAGGACGCAGCTGAGGATCCAGCGTCCTCCGATGTTGAAGCCGTAGAAATCCTTCCACCGTTTCTGAAATACGGTCATGGCGATGTAGACGACGCCGTAAAGCGCCGTGGGTAGCAGTCCGAGAAACACGCTTCGGAAGCGGGTCTCCTGCCCCCTGTCCAGAAACCAGAAACCCAGCATGGCCAGAAGCGGCGTCATGAGATGCATGCAGAGGCTCACGCCTTCTATCATCGCCTTATAGCCGTAGAGCGTTCCCAGAAAGCAGAACACAGTGAAGAACGTGACGCCGACAGCGGTGGCTCCCACGTGTTTGAAAGCCATGAGCCTCCGGGACACTGGTATTCCGTTTCTCAGGCTCTTTATCTGTGCGATCAGAATCAGAAGCGACGCCAGGGCAACGAGAATATTGGAATCTACCGTGAAATACCGGAACGCGGCTGTGTTAAAGACCGCCATGTTCCCGCTGCCTCCCACGGTGAAAAACCGTATTATCCCGTAGACCGTGAACAGCACGATGAGCGCGTTGAAAACGGCGGCTGCGACGGTCGCCGGTACGTTTGTCCTGGCCCGGGAATCGTTATCTAACAGATCAGTTGTCACTGTCTTCCTCCCTGGTGAGTCTGTCAGCGCTGAGCGCAGAAAAAGCCGAACACTCTCCCGTTGAAATCCCCGGCTTCCTCATACGCGGCATGTCCGAGGCCTTCGTACATATACAGTTCGCTTTCGGGAATAAGTTCATGCATCTCGTAAGACGCGTCCGGACCCACGATCCTGTCCTCGCAGCCCCCGATTATGAGAGTCGGGCAGGCTATCTTTCCGAGATCTCCGGATACGTCAAAATTAAGTATCGCATCGGCGTTTGCCAGGAACCTGCCGTAGCTTTTCGGCTTTCCGACAAGTCCGATCACCGGATACGTCCTGCGGTATTTCTTCAGGCGGCCCGGCGAATAGCTCCTCTCCGCCGTGTCGATCATAAGGCCCTTGTGGTCGCCCTTTCCGGCGTATCCGATCCACTTGCCGACGCTGTCCCTGATGATGTCGTTTGCGCGGGGCGAGGAGACGGCTATAGCGAGCCTGTACGCCGTTTCCGGGTGATAAACGGCGAGACATTGGGCGATCATGCCGCCCTCGGATACTCCCAGGACGCAGGAGCCCTCCAGGCTCAGATACCGCATGGCCTTGGCCTGGTCGTCTGCCATGTCCCGGATTGAGCACCCTCCTGGCAGGGCGTTCCGGCGGCTGAATATATAAATCGTAAAATCTTTGAAATAGGGTCTGTACGGGGACGCCAGCAGCAGAGCTTTCCCCTTCACGGTGGCAAGGCCGTCCGACAGTCCCGGCAGTATGACGACGTTTGTTTTTCCCCGGCCGAACGAGACGTAGTCCATCTCCATCCCGCCGGTGCTGACGCGTCCGTTTTTTGCGTTCCAGATCATCATTATGTCCTCACGGAAGAGTTATCACTTTTTCCCGGTATCCGTTCAGGATCTTATTTATCTCAGGGATGCTTTCCTTCCGGTATTTGTCCGCCCATTTCAGAAGGGCCGACAGAGACCGGAGCGTCTCTCTCTTGCCTTTCTCAAGGCCTGTTTTCCTTCTCAAGAACCTGCGTATTATGCGGTATCTGCATTTATAACGGGGCGTCTCCAGAAGATATATCCTGTCCGCGTCTTCGAAACAGCGTCCGCACCACGCATAATATACGCCTTCGATGATCCAGTTGTCTTCCTGCAGGATCCGGTCAAGGAGCCCTTCTCTTTCCTGCGTGTCCCGTTTCGTGCCGTAGTCTCTGGCAGCGTTGTCCCACTGAAGGTCGTCCAGGTCATAATGCGGTATCCCGTACTGTTCCGAAAGCTTTTCCGCGAGAAAAGTCTTTCCGGTTCCCGGCCCGCCTATGATACGGATCTTCATTCCTTGGGGGTATCGTCCCCGTCATCTTCGGAGATCTCTTCCTCTTCCTCCTGCGCCGGCAGTTCATCCTGCTGTCCAGGTTTTTTCTCAGCCGGATCCTTCTGGCCGATCTTCGGGAAGAAATAGAATATGCCGATGATAACGCCGAGCGCGATTCCCATTATGCCCGTCTGCTTGTTGACGTTGTAGGAGGCGCCGCCGAACAGAAGGCAGCCTATCGCGACGACCAGATGCCAAGTCTTTCTCATTACATCGTCTCCCTGTAGTTTGTTATCAGTAATAAGATTTTACACCCTGCATCCTGTAATGTCCATAAGGATCGATGTACGGCGCGGAACCTCTCACGCACCGATTTCCGGCTCTTCAGCCGAACAGTCCCGAGAGCAGCGGGACCAAGACAAGTCCGATGAGCGCGACTCCGCCTCCG
Organism: Oscillospiraceae bacterium; assembly: GCA_017619535.1. Lineage (GTDB taxonomy): Bacteria > Bacillota > Clostridia > Oscillospirales > Oscillospiraceae > RGIG8048. The sequence continues at coordinate 18,087 of JAFZSD010000012.1, forward strand.
GCCATGAGCTAGCTGCTTGATTCCCTGGCTCTTTGCTTATGTGTGATAAAGAAGCAATAGAAGTGCAAAAAATTTTGCCGTTCCTATCCGACACTTGGCCATTGTGTCGGATAGGTCGGGCGGTTATTCGGGCAAGTCAATCTTGCCGACAAAGCTGTAATAA
>JAFZSD010000013.1 GCA_017619535.1 Oscillospiraceae bacterium
AAGACCTCCCTGTTATTGTAGTTGTGTGGTCGGCAAACCACTTCTACTCTAACAGGGAGTTTTTTCCTTGTCCACTTCGCCCCTCGCTGGAAGCTCTCCGAGCCCCCCGGCACAGCCGGGGGTTGCCTTTGATGCAATCAAGAACGAACACCCGCGGAAACGTGTCTCCACACGTTTTCGCGGGTGTGTTTTCATATTCCGGCTGCGGGTCAGAACTCTGCGCCTTCCCCGCCGTTCCATCTCCAGCTCCTCACCTGAGGCAGATCAACTCCGTTGTCGGCTATATACTGCCTGTGTTCCGCGAGCCTGTCACGCATCCGCTGGATGAGGGACGCGCCGCGGTTTCCGAGTTCCGGCAGGCATTTGACGGCGTCGATCACCAGATGATACCGGTCTATCCCGTTCAGGACGCGCATGTCGAAGGGCGTGGTTATCGTGCCCTCCTCCTTGTAGCCCCGGACGTGCAGGGCCCTGTTGTGCCTGCGGTACGTCAGCTCGTGGATGAGCGTCGGGTATCCGTGATATGCGAACAGTATGGGCCTGTCCTTCGTGAACAGCATGTCGTAGTCGCCGTGGCTCAGTCCGTGGGGGTGTTCCCCCTTGGGCTGGAGCTTCATGAGATCCACCACGTTCACCACGCGGATCTTCACCTCCGGCAGTTCCCGCCGCAGGATGGTCACGGCCGCCAGCGTCTCGAGGGTCGGAGTGTCGCCGCAGCAGGCCATCACTATATCCGGCTCCTGTCCCTGGTCGCTGGACGCCCAGTCCCATATGCCGATGCCCTGGGAGCAGTGCTTCACCGCCTGTTCCATGGACAGCCACTGGGGACGCGGGTGCTTGGAAGCGACGATTATATTGACGTAGTTCCTGGACTTGATGCAGTGGTCGAAGCAGGAGAGAAGGCAGTTGGCGTCGGGCGGCAGATACATCCGCACCACGTCGGCCTTCTTGTTCGCGGCGTGGTCAAGGAAGCCCGGGTCCTGATGTGTGAAACCGTTGTGGTCCTGCTGCCACACGTTGGAGGCGAGGACGTAGTTCAGCGATGCTATGTCGCGTCTCCAGGGCAGTTCGGAGCACATCTTGAGCCATTTGGCGTGCTGGGCGAACATGGAGTCGACTATGCGTATGAACGCCTCGTAGCTGTCGAAGAATCCGTGGCGTCCAGTTAGCAGATACCCTTCCAGCATGCCCTCGCACATGTGTTCCGAGAGCATGGAATCCAGTACCCGTCCGTCCGGATCAAGATCCTCGTCGATCCCCTCGATCTGCGGATCGAGGAACCGGCGGCCCGTTACCTCGAATACGCTCTGGAGACGGTTCGAGGCGGTCTCGTCGGGAGCGAATATCCGGAAGTTCCGGGACTCCATATTGAGCTTCATCACGTCTCTGACGTACGTGCCGAGGACGAACATGTCCTGGGCCTCGGCTTCTCCCGGGGCAGGCACGTCAACGGCGTAGTCCCTGAAATCCGGCGTGCGGAGGTCCCGCAGCAGCGCTCCTCCGTTAGCGTGGGGATTGGCGCCCATCCTGCGTTCTCCCTTCGGCGGGAAATCGGCGATGAGCGGCACGGGGCGCCCTTCCGCGTCGAACAGCTCTTCAGGTCTGTATGAGCGGAGCCATTCCTCCAGCATCGGAAGGTGTCTTTCCGTGTCCGCGCCCATGGATATGGGCACCTGATGCGCGCGCCAGCAGCCTTCCAGCGGTTTTCCGTCCACTTCTTTCGGACCGGTCCAGCCCTTGGGAGTGCGCAGCACTATCATGGGCCAGCGCGGACGGGACGGGTCTCCCGTGCTGCGCGCCTTTTTCTGTATCTCCCTGATGCCGCCGACGGCTTTATCCACCGCCGCGGCCATCTTCTGATGCATATCCTCCGGCTCGCTGCCTTCAACGAAGATCGGCTCCCATCCGCATCCGCGGAAGAAGCATTCGACCTCGTCCCTGCCCATCCTGGAGAAGATGCTGGGGTTGGCTATCTTGAACCCGTTGAGGTGCAGTATGGGCAGGACCGCGCCGTCCGTTACGGGATTCATGAACTTGTTGCCGTGCCACGACGTCGCGAGCGGGCCTGTCTCCGCCTCGCCGTCTCCCACGACGCATGCCGCTATCAGATCGGGGTTGTCCATCACGGCTCCGAAGGCGTGAGCCAGCGAATAGCCCAGCTCGCCGCCCTCGTGGATCGAGCCCGGGGTCTCCGGGGCCACGTGGCTGGGTATGCCGCCCGGGAACGAGAACTGCTTGAACAGTTTCTTCATTCCCTCTCTGTCCCGGGTTATATTCGGATACACCTCGGTGTAGCTGCCGTCGAGCCAGTCCTGCGCAACCATGGCGTTGCCTCCGTGGCCGGGGCCGGACAGATAGATCATGTCCAGGTCGTCCCTCTTTATGACGCGGTCAAGGTGCGTATATATGAAGTTCTGGCCGGGGCAGGTCCCCCAGTGGCCGACGATCGTCTTCTTTATGTCGGCCTCTTCCAGCGGGCGCTCAAGGAGCGGATCGTCCAGAAGATACAGCTGGCATGCCGTCAGATAGTTGGCCGCACGCCAGTATGCGTCTATCTGCCTGAGCTCTTCCGGGCCGAGCGGTCCGGCGGGAGCCGCCTTGCTCTTTTCCCCCGTTTGTTTTTTCACTGAAGACATCGTTCTGCCTCCCCGCAGATAAGTTAATATAATTGTACTGTTTTCTCGGGATAATTCAACCTTGGAATGCAAAAAAGCGCTGCCGGAAACTTGTTTTCGTCTTTACGGTCTTGACTGCCCGGCGTTTCGGCCGTATGGTCATCACAGATAAAGCGAAAGGAAAACCTGATACATGCAGACCGTGCAGCAGGCTCTCGACAAACTCGAAAGATCAAGGTTCCGCTCAGGCTTCCGTCTGAGCGCAGATGATCTTGCGTATATCTCGGACAGGGGCATGGACGTCATCCGCAGCCACGCCTTGGACTTCGTGCGCCAGAAGCTCGCCCCCGCGGAACCTGCAAACGACGGAAGGCAGACGCCCATGCGCGGGCATCCCGTCTTCAAGGCCATGCACGCCTGCGCCTGCTGCTGCCGCGGATGCCTGTATAAATGGTACCGAGTGCCGAAAGGCAGAGAGCTCACGCCTTCCCAGCAGGAGCGGATCGTGAACCTTCTGATGGCCTGGATAGAAAGGCAGCGCTCCGGTCCGGAGCGCTGACCCTTTTCTAGTTGTTTCTGATCTGGGAGAACTCTTTGAGCGTTTTTTCGATGATCTCGACGATGAACTTCTTGGTCTTCGATCCCTTTCGCAGGGAATTGACGATGGTGATCGCCGAGCTCAGTTTGTGGTCCGTCAGGTCTGTGAGCGTAACGGCGCCGGTGGCGCCCAGCACTTCGAACAGCTCCTCGATGAAGTCGAGGCGTTCCTCGTCGTCCATCTTCTCCAGGACCGTCGTCATGCTCTCTTCAAATGCGCGGCTGCCCCGGCTGAGCTTCGGGCACCGCACGAAGCCTTTCGGGGTCGTCTCCCAGTTGAAGCCGTCGTGGGCGCCTATGCCGCTCTTGGTGCTCCTGACTATTATAAAGCCCTCGTCCTGGGTCAGCAGGGTCCCCACGATGGAGTGCTGCGGCAGGAGCGTCTGCACTCGGCTGCGTATCGCACGGTAGCCTTCGGTCGCGAGGAATTCCTGGCGGAACCCCGGGCCGTCGTTGTTGTATACGCAGATGATCCTGTCCTGTATCTCTTTCGGGGCGTTCGCGGCCGCGTATACGGCCAGGTTTCCGCCCTTCGAGTGGCCGCCGACTATGATCGGGCCGTCGAGTTCACTTGCCGCCCTTATGAGATAGTCCAGCGCATCGGCCTGCGCCGCCACGGTCTCTCTGACGGCTATCAGCAGATTCTCTTTCCACGCGATGAGATTGTCGTCCGTGCCGCGGAAGGACACGTAGCGCGTGCCGTCAGGCAGCGTCACCGTGAGCGCCGAGAACTGTTCCGTCTCTGACGGTATGATCTTCGACACGAAGCCGGACAGTTTCAGTTCCCCGAAACGCACGGTATCCGGCAGCCGTTTTATCATGGGATTTATCCTGGGCGAGGCGAGAAGGCCGAGATACCGCCCTTCTTCACCGTAAACGCCGAAATACCTGTCGCAGAGGTCGCGTATCGGGATCTCGGTCATGCTCCTGGGTAGCAGGCCGGTGTAATCCGGCGTGCCGATCTTGGATATTATGTAGTTATCTATCTCGTTGAACGGTGAAACGGAAAAAGGGACGTCCCCTCTCCAGTCCAGATAATCGAAAATCAGCGCCATCGTTCATGCTCCTTTCCTGTCCTGCGTCGCCGCGGCGTCGTCATTTAGTGTTCATGTAATCTATTATACCGAATACCAGCGCACAGGGTATGAGAAGGCAGAATCCGCCCGTATACAGCCACCCTGCGCTTATCAGTTTCCCGATGAGCGCTATGAGCATGCATCCGGCGCACGATAGCATCGCGGCCCCCATCAGTTTCGTCTGCCGTTTCTCGTCGTATCCTTCATCCTGCCTGCCGGTCTTTCCGCTGAAAGCGGTTACGATGCCGGCGCCCTTTCCCTGGGAAAACACTATCCCCAGGACCAGAAATGCGGCCAGCAAAACAGCCGGGATCACCATGTGCGCACCTCCTGTCAGGCGTCCGGACAGCCGCCGTCTCCGTCGTCTGCCGGTTCCTTCGTTCTTTCAGCGTTGCGGATATCGTCCAGCATGCTGTACCGGAGCCAGCATGTCGTGAGAGCATCCAGCTTATCCGGGTCGAAGCCGTGCTTTACACAGAATTCTTCAAACTCTCTGTCTTCCACAGCCATGCCCTCCCCGCCGCCTCTCCGCGGCTTCTTTTTATATGAACAGGATACTAGAAATCACGTCCGTCCGCAAGGGGTGAAAAGGCTCCGGTCCGGCTGAAAAGCAGCCGTCCGGAGCCTTTTGTTTCTCTGTATGTGCCAGGTATCAGAATTTTCCGCTGTGTCCGGAGAATCCGTGGGAGTTGACGGTGGTCCCGCCGCCGTGTCCTCCTCCGCCGCTTCCGCGCTGTTCCCGCACGATCCGCTCGCGGTGGACTGTCTGGTGGGTGAACCGGTCGTAGTGTTCGTTCATGACCATGCCGTTCTCTTTGGCGATGTACCTTTCGGCGCCCACCGCCTTGACGGCGTTCTTCATCTGTCTCTTGAATACTCCGCAGGTTATGGCGGCTATTATGATGCCGAGGACGAGACCGATGCCGACGGACAACTTGATCCTGTCGGCCCTCGTCATCTCGCTGTGCCAGTCTTCGTAGTCTTCCTCATAGGTGTCGACAGGCGTTCCGGCCTCAGCGAGTGCCAGCATCTCGCCGGACTTCTGAATATAGTCGTAAAATCCGCCGTACCAGTCGTCTCTTCTGAAATTGTCCAGGAATTCTTCGGCAAGGACTCTGGAACCATAATCGGTGAAGGAGTAGTGCGCCTTCTGTCCGTAGGCTACGAGGGCGTAGTCCCGGTCGTCCATGCTGAGCATGAGAAGGATGCCGTTCTTCTCTTCGCCGATACCCAGATCGAAATAATCGTAAAGGTCTTCTGCGCAGGTCTGGACGTCGGTGTCCTCGAGATCCCGGTAATCGCCCACCGTGACGATATACACGCCGCAGCCGTATCTTTCGGAAACTTCCTCAGCCATCTGCTCGAGAGTCGCAGCCTGCTGTTCCGTCAGGAGCTCCGCGGCGTCCGTCACGTTCGCGAGATCCGCAGCAAGCGCAGGCGAGACGAACAGGACGACCATCAGCACCGCGGCGAGAAGCGTTAAAAGCAGTTTCTTCATTGCAGTCCCTCCTCAGATCAGGAACTGCAAGGCGGCCACGACCGCTGTTACAGCAAGCGTGATCCCGGCGAACCAGGACCAGTATCTGCCCTTGTCGACAGGCAGGTCTCCTACCATCTTTCCCGTCTGTCCGTTCATCGCGAACATATAGTTGTTGCCGTTCCATTTTGTGTTGAGGATCCACACCGGGAGAAGCGCGTAACTGACCTTTCCGCGGCGGAGCCGCATATCATGGCCGTTCATGGAGACTGACGCGTATCCGGATATGGTGGACTCGACGGCGCTTTCCGCCGTCCTCGACGCCCGGTCGTCCGCGCGCGCGGCGCACTCGTCGGCAGAAACGTCATACTTGTCGGCCATGTAGCCGGGCAGGTATGCATTCGAGAACTTCGTCAGCGCGCTGTAGTCGTAGGGCTCCAGCGCGTCCATGTACTCGTCCGGCATCTTTTTCGAAGCGTCCACCGGGATGCGGTCGAAGGAAACGGTGCCGTTGCGGTAAACGTCATAGTATTCCGTGACGGTTATGCGCTCGTCCCTGGTCATGGTGGTATGGACTCGGGTCGCAGTCGCGTGGATGCGCGTGTCGGCCGAGCCGTCGTACATCCAGAACGGGACGTACACGCCTTTTACCTCGTTTATGTGGTTCTCGGAGGCGAATGCCTTCGGGAGCAGCTTTTTGCCCTGATAGTATTCTCTGAGAGCCTTGACAGCGGCTTCCTTGTTGAGCCTGAAGGGGATGACGTAATCAGGTTTGAGCGTCCCGGAAAGGTTTCCCGGCACGATCGTCGGGTTGCCGCAGTAGGGGCAGCTGGTAGCGGCCGTCGTCACGTCGAAAATGAGTTCTGCTCCGCAGGACGGGCAGTTGTATGCCCTGACGTCTGCGTCCTTTCCCCAGTCGCTGGAGATCTCCGCGCTGTCCCAGCCTTCTTCGGTGGCTGCGGCCTGGGCCGCTTCCTCCTTTTCCGCCGCAGCGGCGGCGGCAGCGGCTGCCTGCTCGTCCTTCTCGGCGTAGAGCGATTCTATCTCCGAAACTGCGAAGGAGCTTCCGCAGTAGTCGCAGGCCAGTCTGCCGGTCTTCTCGTCGTAGCGGAGCGGTCCGGTACAGGCGGGGCACTTATAGTTTGTAACGCTCTGCAAAAGTATCATACCTCCTTGCTGGCGGCCGGCGCCGCCATACCTCCGTCAGCGCCGGCCGCAGGGTCTTCAGTCGGGGTCTTACTTATTGCAGGTCGCCCTCGTCGAACGGATCGCCGCACTCGGGGCAGAATTTCGGCGGGTTGTTGGGATCGGACGGTTCCCAGCCGCACTTGTCGCACTTGTACTTCGGTGCGTCGGCGGGTTTCTTCGCGCCGCACTCGGTGCAGAACTTGCCCTTGTTGACAGTACCGCAGGAGCAGGTCCAGCCGGCCGCGGGGGCGGGCTTCTTCGCGCCGCACTCATGGCAGAAATTGCCGGTCACGACAGCGCCGCAGGAACAGGTCCAGCTGTCTGCCGCGGGGGCTGCCGCAGCCTGCTGCTGGGCGGCCATCCCGTAGAGGTTCTGAGCGCTTACGCCGCCGGCGTTCTGGGCCATTCCCATGCCCATGAAAGCCATCGCGGCTCCGGCTCCCTCGTTCGAGGCTGCAGACTGCATGGCGGACGCCTGTGCTCCGACGAGGGTCGCGGCTGCGAGGCCGGGATCCTTGTAGGCAGCGTTCTTCTGCATCTCCTTGATCATCGCCTCGTCCTCTTCGCTGGCCTTGACGCTGTTGACGCCGAAGGAGACTATCTCGATGCCGCGGAGGTCGCGCCACTTCTCGGAGAGCTCGTCGTTCAGGACGTTGGCCAGTTCCGTGGTGTGGCCGGGAAGAGCGGAATAGCGGATGCCCATGGCGGAGATCTTGGCAAACGCAGGCTGCAGCGCCGTCAGCAGCTCGCTCTTGAGCTGGCTGTCGATCTGGCTGCGGTTGTAGTCGCTGGTCACGTTGCCGCAGACGTTCGTGTAGAACAGGAGCGGGTTGGAGACTTTATAGCTGTATTCGCCGAAGCACTTGATAGCGATGTCGATATCAATGCCGGCGCGCTCGTCGACCACGCGGAAGGGCACCGGGGACGGGGTGCCGTACTTGTTGCCGATAAGCTCCTTGGTGTTGAAGTAGTAGACGCGCTGATCCTTCGGGGGCTCGCCGCCGAAGGTGAAGCGCTTGCACACTTCCTTGAACACCTCGACGATGCTGTCGCCGAGGTTGCCGGTGAAGATGGACGGCTCGGTGGACATGTCGTAGGTGTATTCGCCGGGCTCGGCGCACACGTCGACGACCTTGCCCTGCTCGACTATGAGCATGCACTGTCCGTCTGCCACGGCGATGATGGAGCCGTTCGAGATGATGTTGTCGTTTCCCTTGTTGGTGGAGCGGCCGGAAACGCGCTTTTTGCCCCTGACGGCAAGAACGTCCGCAGGGATGGCTTCACAATAGAAATACTCTTTCCACTGATCGGCGAGCACGCCGGTAACAGCGCCGGAAATAGCTTTGATAAGGCCCATAGTATTATCTCTCCTTAAGAATTTAAAATTGATGCGTTCCGTCCGCCGGAAGCACCTTATTTCCGAGTTTCATTGTAACTAATCGCTCCCGTCATGTCAATGAGATACACATATTATATTGGTCTTCCGAACGGGATTATGCACAGCGGAGCGGAGCCGCAACCGGCTCCGCTCCGCTTCATCCGTATTATTGTGATAACCCCGCGCCCGTCAGGCCGCGACTGCTTCAGAAAGCGTCCTGTAGAGCAGGTCCTGTCCCCGGCCGTTCGGGTGTATCCCGTCCTCGCACAGGAGGCTCCTGTATCCTTCGGGCGCCGCGAAAAAAGCGCTCCGGAGATCGAGTATCCCGCACTTCTCCTCACGGGCTATCCTGGCGACGGCATCGCTGTAGCTCTCATGCCATCTGAAGATATGCCCCACGTCCCCCAGCCAGGAAAGGATCGCGTTCCTGTCGAGTCCGCCCCGGCAGATCCAGTCAAAGTACCTGTCCGCGTCGATCGGCGGCAGCGTCGAGGCCAGCGGTATCCCGCCCTTGCGTCTTACCTCCGTGATCATCTGCCGGTATTCCCGGTCGAACAGTTCCGGCGGCGTCCGGCATATGTGGCTGCCGGAGGGAGCTTTCGCTATGTCCTCCCACTCGTAATCGCAGTCGTTTCCTCCGTACTCTATGACCGTAAAGCCCCCCGCGATGACGCTTCCGGCGTTTTTCGCGAATATCTCCATTCCTTTTCCTATAACGGCCCCGAACCTGCACAGATCTCTCACGCAGAGGCCGTATCTCTCCGCCAGCTCATCTCTGAACGCGCGGCGGAGGCGGTATTTTCCGTTCTCGACGGTGATCCCTCTGAAGATGGAATCGCCGAGAATGCTCACCAATGTCAATGCAGGCACCTCCTCTGATGCATTAGCTTATCTAATATGCCGTATTATATCATCTAGTAATGTGCCTGTCAAGCGGTTTTGCCGCCTTTATATGGAAACGCCGCCGCTTTCCCGCGGCGGCGTTCTCACCTTCTGTTCAGCCGAGTTCCCTGTTTATCATGTTGATGACTTTTTTCTTATCGCCGCTCCAGAGAGGCGCTATGAGGATCTTCTTCGGACCGTCGCCCGTGAGGCGGTGTACTACCGTGTCCTCGGGCAGCAGCGAGACGCAGTCCTTAAGTATGGAAACATACTCCCCGGGCTCGAGCGTCCTGAATCTCCCCGCGCGGTAGTCCTCCGCGAGATCGGTGCCCTCCAGCACGTGAAGGAGCTGGAGCTTCACTCCGCCGGTGCCGCATTTCACTGCATGCCGCACCGTTTTCAGCATGTCTTCCCGGGTCTCGCCCGGAAGTCCCAGGATGATGTGTGTCACGGTATGTATGCCCGCCGCATTGAGCTTTTCCACCGCTTCGTCGTATATCTCCGTGGCGTACCCGCGGCGGATGTATTCGACCGTCTCCGGCTTTACGGTCTGCAGGCCGAGCTCGACCCAGACGGGTTTGACGGCGTTTTGTTCCTTCAGCAGGTCCATAACATCGTCACCCAGGCAGTCCGGCCTCGTAGCCACGGACAGCACCGCGATATCCGGCCGGGCGATCACTTCGGAAAACAGCTCTCTCAGCTTTTCGACAGGCGCGTACGTGTTGGTGTAGGCCTGGAAGTAAGCGATGTATCTGCCGCCGGCGAACTTGCCGGCTATGCGCTCCTTCGCCTCTTCTATCTGCCGGGCCACGGGCAGCGACGCTTCGGGCGTGAAGTCGCCCGAGCCGCCCTCTGAGCAGAAAATGCATCCCCGGGTCCCGCACGTTCCGTCCCGGTTCGGACACGTCATGCCGCCGTTGAGGCTCAGTTTATACAGTTTTTCGCCGAAGATCCTCCGGCAGTATTCGTTCACCGTCAGCAGAGCGTCCGCCCTCTTCCCGTTTGATGTATCCGCCGTTCCGGCCAGAGTATACCATACGACGCGGCGCGACGTAAACGTTTACAGGAGCCGCGCAGTATAATATAATTGTAATATAATATGAGATCACTATCTGACAGGAGGCTGAAACGGTTTGAACATATACGACTTCACCGTAAGGGCGCAAGACGGAAGCGACGTCTCTCTCCGGGACTACGAGGGAAAGGTGCTGCTTATCGTCAATACGGCCACCCAGTGCGGATTTACGCCCCAGTACGGCGTGCTGCAGCAGTTTTATGAGGCTTATCGGCAGTACGGCTTTGAGATCCTGGACTTCCCCTGCAACCAGTTCGGGAGCCAGGCGCCGGGCACCGACGGCGAGATACACACCTTCTGCACCGGACGTTTCGGCGTCACTTTCCCCCAGTTCTCCAAGGTCGACGTCAACGGAGAGAACGCGATACCGCTGTTCAGATACCTGACTGAAACGGCAGGATTCAAGGGGTTCGGGGATTCGGAGAACGGCAGGATGTTCGGCGAGTTCGTCAAACAGGCCGACCCGGACTACGCGTCGAACGACAAGATAAAATGGAACTTCACAAAGTTCCTGATCGGCAGAGACGGCGAAGTCGCAGCCCGTTTCGAGCCTATCGACAGTTTTGCCGCTATCAATGACAGAATAAAGGAGCTTCTGAGATGAAATACGAATACACTACTGAAATGGTCTGCAGCAAAAAGATAAACTTCGACATAGACGGCAACGTCATAACCAACGTCTCCTTCACCGGCGGCTGCAACGGCAATCTCAAGGCCATATCGAAACTGGTGGACGGGATGACGGTCGAAAAGATCGAGGAGATCCTCCGGGGCAACACCTGCGGCCCCCGCCCCACCTCCTGCGCGGATCAGCTCGCGAGAGCCGTCCGCATGGCATATGAGAAGGAAAAAGCCGGCGGAAAGGACTGAGGCCCGCACAGACCGGTCCGGTCCGATATCGCGTAAATAAATATAATGTATTAAACTGTCCGGCTGTCCGCAATGGTACGGCCGGACATGTTCATATGGAAAATATCGGAAACAGCAAATTGTTGCCAATCTGTCATTGACAAACAGCGGAATATCTGATATCGTTCATGTGTGTCGCCTTCAGCACACAAAAGCTGAGGAACGCGCAAACTGAAAAACAGAAATGACCTGTTCTGTTCTGCTCTGAATATCCCCTTTCCGGTCCTCCGGAATCCTCAAGGCCATATCCAAAGCAGACAGTTTTTGTGTCCCGGCACTTTTCCCGCGGCGCTTCCTAAACGGCAGCGTCCGGCCGCAATACAATCGACAGGACGGAGGAATTCAATGTGTCTTATCTGACCATAGCTCTGATCGGAGTGGCCGTGCTCCTTATTCTGCTCATAATGGGCATGAATATAGGCGTCTGCATGATGGCGGTCGGCTTCTTCGGCATCTGGTTCGTTCGAGGTTTCCAGCCCGCGCTGGTCCCCTTCAAGAACATCATGTACACGCAGGCCACGACCTATTCGTTCACAGTCATCCCTCTCTTCATCCTGATGGGCAACCTGTGCTTCTATTCGGGCATGTCGAGCGACCTGTATGACTGCGCCCACAAGGTCCTGGGCGGCATGCGCGGCGGTCTTGCCGCTGCCACGGTCGCATCCTGCGCCGCTTTCTCCGCCATATGCGGCTCCACCGCGGCCACCGCGGCCACCATGGGCGTCGTCGCTCTCCCGGAGATGCGCGAACATGGATATGACGACAGCCTCTCCTGCGGCTCGATAGCGGCCGGCGGCACGCTGGGCATCCTTATACCGCCCAGCACCGGCTTCATCATCTACGGAATCGTATCCGGCACCTCGATCGGCGGTCTGTTCGCAGCCGGCATCATTCCCGGCATCATCCTCGCGCTCTGCTACATAGCCGCGATAATGATCATCGTCCGGATCTACCCCGACCGCGCTCCCGGCCGTCTGAAATTCTCCTTCAAGGAAAAGCTCATATCCCTCAAGGGCGCAGCCGCAATGGTCATCCTCTTCCTCATCGTCATCGGCGGCATCTTCGCCGGCTGGTTCACGGCTAACGAAGCCGCGGCCATCGGCGCCGTGCTCTCGCTCATCTATCTTATAGCCCGCGGCAGATTCACCTGGAAGATCTTCGCGAGCTGCCTCCGCGACACGATCAAGACCAGCGGCATGATCTTCCTCATCCTGATCGGCGCATACGTATTCGGAGCGTTCCTCACGCTCACCCAGCTTCCCGGCACTCTCGCCACTTTCGTAAACGGCCTCAACGTCAGCCGTTACGTCATCCTTCTCGTTATGATCATCATCTACGCCGTCATGGGCTGTCTTATGGACTCCCTCGCGATGGTCATGCTCACCGTTCCGATCTTCCTGCCGATCATGCAGGCTCTCGGCTTCAACGACATCTGGTACGGCGTCCTGATGATCATGGTCATGGAGATGGGCCTCATCACGCCGCCCGTCGGCATGAACGTTTATATAGTCGCCGGCGTCGCCAAGGACGTTCCGCTGCAGAAGATATTCCGCGGCGTCGCTCCGATGGTCCTCGCCATGTGCGTCGCAATAGTGATCCTCTGCGCGTTCCCGAAGGTAGCCCTTATCCTTCCGCAGGCGCTTGGATATATTTAAGTAAACACGGGAGCTTCCGCTCCCAAAGCAGCAATCAGAAATTGGAGGAAAAAACATGAAAAAGTTCTTTGCACTGCTTCTGGTGCTCTGCATGATCGTGGCGCTCTGCGCCTGCGGCAGCAGCGGCTCCGACAGCAAGAAGGATGACGGCAAGACCTACAATCTTATCGTTGTCAACCACGACGCCTCGACCAGTATGTGCGAGCTCTATCTCGAGACTCTGTGCAACCAGATGAGCGAAGCTTCCGGCGGACGTCTTCAGTTCACGTTCAACCCGGGCGGATCCCTGCTCGGCGCGACTGAGACCATCGACGGCGTCAAGGACGGCACCGCAGATATCTGCTGGTCCTGCACCAGCTTCTTCGGCTCCCGTTTCCCGGTAGCTGAGTTCATCAACCTCGTAGGCAACGGTGTCACCAGCGCACGTATGGCCACCGACGTCTTCCAGGAGATGTTCGAAGAGATGCCCGAAGCTCAGAACGAGTTCAAGGACTGGAAGGTCATCGCTCTCCACTCCTGCTCCTACGGCCCGATCTCCACTGTAAAGTCCAAGATCGAGACCAAGGACGACTTCAAGGGCAAGCAGATCCGTACTGCCGGCACCATCCCGTCCCAGTACCTCACCGCGCTGGGCGCCAACCCCATCAGCGTTCCCACTTCTGACGTTTACGAATCCGTCGCCAAGGGCGTTATCGACGGCTTCACCAACGACTGGCACAACATCGACTGCTTCAAGCTCTATGAGCCCATCGACTACTGCCTCGACCTTCCCGTCAGCTACACTTCCTGCTTCGTTCTCATGAACAAGAACACCTACAACAACCTGCCTGACGACCTCAAGGCTGTCATCGACACCTATGCCGGCAACTACGCTGGCGACATGGCCGGTTACTGGTGG
>JAFZSD010000002.1 GCA_017619535.1 Oscillospiraceae bacterium
GATCCGTGGTGTTGTCTGCATTTTACTAAATACAAATTCAATGTATACAGAAAGATATAAGGAGTGGGAGGGATTCCGCCGTAGTTGGCATTGTAGGAAAATCCAAAAGTTTAGATTTTCCCACAATGCTTATCTTTTGGTCTTTGGTTCGGAATAGTGTAGTGCTGGCGGTCTATCTCTTGTTTTCGGTTGCTTGCTTCCTTACCGTACATGAGCATTTGCACCGGGGTTGTCGTTTCCGTATCCCTCGAGCAGATTGATGGCGCCCCAGCTGGCAAGGCCTGCCCCCAGCGCGATAACAAGCGTCTGAAGGACCTCGACTGCGGAGTTAAAAAAACTCATTTGCCTTTCCTCCAATGATTCCTGATTTGCAGATCGGCATCGTTCGCCTTATCTGACAAAGTATAAAAAAGACGGAGGCGAATGATCTTTACAATCAATCGCCGCCGTCCGCGGTACGATTATTTGTTTTTCCTGTCCGTGACCGGCTCTTCGCGGTGTCCGGACAAAAGACTTCAACGGATCAGACGTTTTCCTTTTTAAGCGTTTCTTCTGAGCATTCTCCTGCGCTTCAGTTTATCCTGCGGCGAGTTTGAACTTTTTATACTGTCTCGCCGCAACGTTGTTTTGTGTCATTTTTCTCAAATTCTTTGAATCGCATTCGTTCATTGGTCTCTTCCTTATCATCAGTTAGAGTTTAGGTGCCCATTGGGGCCGTGTCTTCACCCTCGGCAACGAAAGCAATTCCCCCACTCTGACCTGTATCTGTTCTTCTATCGCGGTCAATCTCTCTTCAGGCAGGTTGAGCGTCGGATGCCGTTTGAAAGTGAAATCCATCAGCCTGCGGAGGTTCCTTCGCTGTCTGTTGCCCATTATCTCTTGGCAGATTGCATCATAGGACATATCATACGGGTTTGTTCTCGTCTTTGCGTAATTTCCTATGTTCGCAAAATGGCAGGGCATTGCCAAGCTGAAGAGCGAAAAACCGTTGTCGAATATCGGTGCGGCTCCGGTCACCCTTCCCGTCCGGTTGTCCCGGAGCACCCCGAAGTTGCCATAGTGTCTGTCCTCGTTATAAATCACGGCGTCGAAAACGAGCATGTCTTTAAGCTCTTCCAGCACCTCTTCGCCTATGTCTTTATAGTAGTCTAGGCATGCCTTGAGGCCCCCAGAAGTCACGATTCTTCCGATTGGTATAAACGAAGTGTCTATATCCGTGAACAGCCTGCATTTCGACGTGAGGATGCCCTTCCAGTTCTCAAGATCGTAGTGGACCACGTTCAGTCTCATCTGTTCGGCGATTTGGCTAGCGTAGAATTCGCTGTACGGCTCGTTCCCCGCATTTGCGGCGCCTTCCGTGCCGCCTTTGTAAAGGAAGATACCTCCACCTTCTATATACCGCCATGCTTTCCGTAGCATACCATTCGTGGTTAGTTCCGGTGAAGCTGTAAATACCTTGTGACTTGCCGCGTTCCCAGTATAGGCGACGAGTGACAGCACCTCGGAGAACCTGTTTTCATACAGGTTGTAATCCGCGAATCTGCCGTTGAAACCGAGTGGTACTACCCAGTAACTGTCGTTAAGAGAGAGCCCTTTGCTTGCTTCTATGATGCCCTTGGTGTCTTCAACCGCGAGTCCAAATTGGGCAACGATTTCGCTAGCAAACGCCCTGTTCCGAGGGATAACACGCCTCTTCAGCCATTTAACTATGCCATCTCCGGATACATTGAGATCTAGCGGAAATAGTTTCCTTAAGGATTCATTGACGGATAGTATCTCCGCTTTCATTCCTGTGAGCCCCTCTCTGTTCAGGGAGAATGTCAAGAGCTCGTCATCATACAGGCGGAGACTATATCTCGGCTTTTCAGTATATGCATTTATCTCCTTGTCATTAAGAACTATGGAGACTTCCTTTCCCAACGCCGCGGAGAGTTTAAGAAGCATATCCAGCGAGATGTTCTGGCCTCCGGCTTCGATCCGGCAGATATTCGACCGCCTTGTACCAATCATATCCGCAAGGGCCTGCTGGGACAGTCCTTTTTCCAGTCTTGCGGCCGTCAACACCGAAATTATTCTCTGTCGGTCGGACAGCATTTTGTTCTCATCAATCATGGCATCTCCCCCTACACTATTATTTGTTATCATATATGATAACAATCGTCAATGGAGTATTATTGATTTCTGCCTGTTTTTGAGATAATTCGCCGAACAAGACTCCTATCATGATTTCTCACTCTTTTGATTTTCTTTAATATTGTAGCTTGCTCTGGCCAACGGTATGCCTTACTACGGCTGTATGTCTTGCAGATTACTTGACAGTGCTACGTCGCTTTTTTAATTCCAATCAAGCCATAACGTAGAAGCTCCTGGGACGCTATTGTTAGCCCGGATCGGCGACAAAACGGGATGGTTCATTTTACTATTGATACATAAGCCCCGGCATCCTAACCGTGTCCCTTCCGTCGTCCGGCATCTTGAGGTCGCCGAGGAGGATCGCGTAAGTGACGGCTCTCTTGCCGAATCTGGAGCGTATGCTCTCCACCGCGTCCTGTATCCTCTCGCGCTTGTCCCTGAGAGTAGCGTCGTCGAACATCGTGAGCTGTTCCGGCGTCTTCTCCGGCACAAGGTCTATCGCCCGTATGCATACGGCCCTGACCTTTTTATTCCATTTATACCGTTCCTTGAACAGTCCGAAACCCGCCGCGGCGATCTCCGACGGAAGCTGGGTCCTCACCGGCAGTTTGCACTGGAACTGGCAGCCGGACAGGTCGTTCCCCCTTATCCATATCTGCACTCCGCAGGCGGACAGTTCGTGGACGCGGAGCCTGTGGCCCACGTCCTGGGACAGTTCGAGCATGACCCTGAACACTTCCTCCTCGGTCACCAGATCGGCGCTGCAGGTGATCCCGTGCCCCACGGACTTGACCGGAGAAACGAGATCCATGTGCATCACTCTGGATCTGTCGTTCCCGCTTGCGAAGGCCCAGAGGTCCAGCCCGTTTACGCCCAGGAGCCGTTTGAGAAAGGCGGGATCGGTCCTTGCTATATCCCCTATCGTACGGATGCCGTACATCCCGAGCTTCCTGGTCGTGGCGGGACCGCAGTAGATCATCTCGGAGCAGTGCAGGGGCCACACCTTCTCCCTGAAATCCTCCTCCGTTATGACCGTGGTCGCGTCCGGTTTCTTCATGTCGCTGCCGAGCTTTGCGAAGATCTTGTTGAATGATACGCCGACGCTGACCGTAAGACCGAGCTCCTCCCTGCAGGAGGTCCGAATCTCGTCGGCTATCTTCGGTCCGTCACCGAACTGGTATCTGCTGGCAGTGACGTCGAGCCAGCACTCGTCCATTCCGAAGGGCTCGATCATATCCGTATAGCGCGCGTAGATCTCCCTGGCGAGTCTGGAGTATTTGAGATACTGGTCGTACTGCGGATGCAGCATGATGAGGTCCGGGCACTTCATCTTGGCCTCCCAGTTGACCATCCCGGTCTTCACCCCTGCCTTTTTCGCCAGCTGGGACTTGGCGAGGATGATCCCGTGGCGGTTCTCCGTGGAGCCGCAGACGGCGACGGGTTTTCCCCGCAGAGAGGGATCCAGCATCATCTCGACGCTGGCGTAGAAGCTGTTCATATCGCTGTGAAGTATCGTCCTGTGCTCCATGTTTTCTCCCCCTGTCCTTTCTGCGTGCTTTATGATAATTCTCTCGTTTGGATATGTCAATATCTATTTTGGATATTTTTATAACTTTGACTATATGCACGAAAAAGGAACAAGACTTTCGGCAAAGAGCAGAATTTGTATTGAAGGTACCGCCCCGGATAATATATACTTATCCCGGTATCACGGTTCGGGAGGTCTGCATGAATATGGACCTGGTCACAATAAACGACAGGATCAGTTATATAGAAGCCACTCAGGATCCTCTCTCCGCGGATATAGGGATCATCCGGGACGAGAGCGGCGTCTGGCTCTTCGACGTCGGAAACGACGCGGACCGGATCTCCGGTCTCAGCGGCGAGTATAATGTCGTCCTGTCGCACTTTCATCAGGACCATGCGGGCAGTATAGACCGTATCCGTGTAAAGGAACTGTATCTGTCCAAAGAGACATACCGGCATATAGGGCGCGGAACTGTCGTAGAGAGCGATGTCCGCATCGGAGGTCTGCACATCTTCCCTATCCCTTCAAGTCACACAAAAGGAAGTCTCGGGCTCGAGGTGGACGAAAGCTACGCGTTCGTGGGCGACGCCCTTTACAGCAAAGTAAAAGACGGCTTTTACGTCTTCAACGCCCAGCTTCTGAAGGACGAGATAAAGGTGCTGAGCGGGATAAAGGCTCCTTACTTCCTCGTCAGTCATTTCAAAGGGCTGATCCGCGGAAAAGACGAAGTGATCGAAGAACTGAAAGAGATATATGCTATGAGAAAAAAGGACTATTCCGATATAAAAGTCAGGATGGAACCGTGACCACACCGTAACGGAAAGGCGCCCGTGATCATCCGGCCGTCTTTTCCATAGTTCTTACCCATAAACGTCAAATGCCAGGAGGACAAGATCCTCCTGGCATTCCGTTTTCTTATCGTTTTTATAACAGACCGCGCTCGCGCTGCAGCAAAGTAATCATGGCGGGCAGGACCTCGAACAGGTCGCCCACGATGCCGTAGTCGGCTATTCCGAAGATAGGCGCTTCCGGGTCGTTGTTTATCGCGACGATCTTGCTGCTGCCGCTCATTCCGGCAATATGCTGGACCGCACCGGAGATACCGCATGCTATGTACAGTTTCGGCGATACCGTCTTGCCGGTCTGGCCTACCTGGAACGTATGGGGCAGCCAGCCACTGTCCACGACGGCGCGGGAGCATCCCATCGTACCGCCCAGAACGTTCGCGAGCTGAGTAAGGAGCTTGAGGCCCTCGGGACTTCCGACTCCGCGTCCTCCGGCCACTATGATCTCAGCGCTCTCGAGGTCCACGTCTTCGGCTGCCTCCAGGAGCACTTCCGCGACGCGGACGCGGATCTGTTCCGGAGATACGTCCACCTTCTCCTTTATGATCTCCGCGCGGTCCTCACCCGGCTCGCCTTTCTTGAACACGCCGGGACGCACGGTACCCATCTGGGGCCTGTCGCCCGGGCAGCATATCGTGGCCATCAGGTTGCCGCCGAAAGTCGGTCGCGTCCATGCCATGTCGCCGGTCTCGGGGTCTATATCCAGAGCGGTGCAGTCGGCGGTCAGGCCCGTGCCGAGACGGCAGGAGACCCTGGGTGCCAGATCGCGTCCGTTCGACGTCGCGCCGATGAGGAGAGTCGTCGGGGCGTACTTCTTTATAAGAGAGATAAGCGTGATGGCGTAGGCGTCGGTGCTGTAGGGGCTGTAGATGGGCTCGTCCACGACGATGACCGTGTCCGCGCCGTGCTGAGACGCCTCGCGCACGGTCTGTTCGGTCTTATAGCCTATAACGACGGCAACCAGTTTGCCGCCCTGTTTCTCAGCCAGCCTTTTTCCCGGAGAAAGAAGCTCCAGTCCGACCTTTTTTGCGCTGCCGTCTATATTCGTCTCTATGAATACCCACAGATCTTTAGTCTTTGCTTCCATTTCCGTTCTCCTCCCCTCAGATTACCTTGTCATCTTTCAGCATGCCGATGAGCTTGGCAACGCTCTGGACTTCGCTGGCCTCGCTGATCATAAAGCAGTTTTTCTTCGCCGTCTGGACGAACGTCTTCTTGACTCGTGTAGGCGACCCCTTCAGGCCTATCTTCGTACGATCAAGTCCCGGCAGGTCGTCTTCGCTTATAACGGGGATCTCCGCGCGGGCGGCGGCTATCTTCCCCTTGATGGTCGGATAGCGCGGTTCCCGGACGGGTTTCGTGAACGTTGCCAGGCAGGGTTTCTTCACTTCGACGATCGCGTAGCCTTCGTCGATCTCTCTCCTGAACCTGAGTATCTCTCCGGCGTCCTCCGCCTCAAGCGCATAGGTGACCTGGGGCAGGTTGAGGTGCTCTGCGAGTTCCGGTCCGACCTGAGCCGTGTCGCCGTCTATGGCCTGTTTGCCGCAGAAGATGGCGTCGAAGGGTTTCCCCTCGATCTCCTCCAGTTTTTTTACGACATTAGAGAGTATGTAGCTGGTGGCCAGCGTGTCGCTGCCTCCGAATCCCTTGCCGGAGACGAGATACGCCTTGTCCGCGGAGACGGCCAGGCACTGTCTGAGCGCCGCCTCGGCCTGAGGCGGGCCCATGGAAACCACTATTATCCTGGTGTCCGGATCTTTGTCCTTGATACACGCAGCAGCCTCAAGAGCATAGGCGTCGTAGGGATTTACTATGCTGGGAACGCCGGTACGGATGAGCGTGTTCTTCTCGGGATCGATCTTGATCTCGGTGGTGTCGGGCACCTGTTTTACGCAGACCAGAATGTTCATCATATATGCATCTCCTTCTGTCGTCTCACCGGAGCCGACAGGGTCGTATCCTTCCCCTGCGGGCGGCTGTGACAGCGCTTTTTTAATTTCTGTATAAATTATTTCACGCATCCGCCTACTATGTTGGTATATTTTTAATTATTTTTGTGTTTTTCCCTTTTCCTAAGATGATTAAAGCGCATAGCGCTATTCGAAATCTCGATCGCGGGCGTATCTTTTGCCGGCGTCATGTGCGTTCATCGCGCTGTTTTTTCCTGTTGGCCGTTCTGTCCGTTTTGTCGGACACCTCCCGTGGGAAAATGTAAGCGTAAGACGGTTAGATTGCAAAAGTGAAGGTTAATTTTCAAGAGCATAAATAAGGCATTGACCTTACGTTCACTTTTGCAAAACAGATATAATAGTTTCGGTCACTATCTGCGGAAAGCAGGGAAATATGAGCCGAATGACACTGTCGGAGAGAGTGAGGATAGAAGCAGGGATCTATGCGAAGAAAAGCCTGAAAGAAATTGCGGAAGACATAGACAAGAGCCCGCGGCACGTTTCTGAAGAGATCAGGAAGAACCGAACGACAATAAAAGGAGACCGTCCCTGCGGCAAAGAGTGCCGCAGAGCCAATGGCTGCAAGCGGGTTGGTCTGTGCGGAAAACCGGACTGCCATCGACGTTGCTTTACCTGTCATGAGATCGACTGCCAGACCGTTTGCAGCGCGTACGATGACCATCCGTGCCCCAAATTGCAGAAACCTCCCTATGTATGCAACATCTGTCCCATACGCAGGAAATGCAGGGCGAATCGGGCGTATTACATAGCCCAGCAGGCCGATGCTGTGGCAAGGCGCCGGTACGCTGACGCTCGGAGCAAGCCGCAGATTCGCGGGGAAGCGCTGGAGGCATTGGATACGCTGGTTACGCCGCTGATCAAGAAAGGACAGCCATTAACGCACATTTGCGCTGCCCATGAGGACGAGCTCCCGGTAAGCCAGCGGACGCTGTACAACTACATCGGCTCCGGTATCCTAAGCGCCGGCAATCTGGATCTTCGCAGAAAGGTTAGTTACCGGCCGAGAAAAAAGAAGAAGACGGTCACAGAGGGCTTCCTGAACCAGGCATACCGAAAAGACCGAACCTATGATGACTTCACTGCGTACATGGAAAAGCATCCGGGAACGGCATACGTGGAGATGGATACCGTGCGCGGCGTCCGCGAACGCGGCAAGAGGATGCTGACGATGCTGTTTGTGGAGCAGAACTTCATGCTGATGATTCTGATGCGGGACGGCATGGCAGACACTGTGGTCGAGCAGTTTGACTGGCTGAGCTCCGCTTTGGGCCTGGAAACCTTTCGCAAGTTGTTCCCGGTCATTCTGACGGACAACGGCGTTGAATTCAA
>JAFZSD010000014.1 GCA_017619535.1 Oscillospiraceae bacterium
CCTCGCTCGGTTTTCCTCTTATCCTGGTGCGTATGCCGTGCTCCTTCAGGACCTCTCCCGTCAGTGACGTCGCCTCGATGTTGAAGCCCATGTTGTAGAACCTGCGGACCAGCGGGACGGTCTCCTCCTTGTCCTCGTCGGCCACGCTCACGAGCACCGTGCCGTAGTTCTTCAGCGTAAGTCCCGAAGCGATCATCGCCTTGAAGGCGGCTCTGTGGAGCTTGTCGTCGTAGCCGATCGCCTCGCCGGTGGATTTCATCTCGGGGGAAAGATACGCGTCCATGCCGCGGAGCTTAGAGAACGAGAAAGCGGGGACCTTCACGTAGTATCTCTCTTTTTCCTTCGGATACCTGCAGGTTATACCCTGTTCCCTGAGGGAAACGCCGAGCATGGCCAGCGTGCCTATATCCGCCAGGCTGTATCCCGTGGCTTTCGAAAGGAACGGGACCGTTCTGGACGACCGGGGATTTACCTCGATTATGTAAACCCGTTCTTCAGGATCCACGATGAACTGGATGTTGAACAGGCCCCTGATGCCGATGCCCAGACCCAGTTTCTCCGCATAGTCGAGGATGGTCTCCTTAACGCCCTCCGAGAGGCTGTAGGAGGGGTACACGCTGACGGAGTCTCCGGAATGGACGCCCGTTCTCTCGACCAGCTCCATAATGCCGGGACCGAACACGTCTCTGCCGTCGCATACCGCGTCGACCTCAACTTCCTTGCCCCGGATGTACTTGTCCACGAGCACCGGCTTGTCCTCGTCGATGGCGACGGCGTTCTTCAGGTACTCCCACATGGATTCCTCTTTGGCCACTATCTGCATGGCGCGTCCGCCCAGCACGAAGCTCGGTCTGACAAGCACCGGATATCCTATCTCCCTGGCGGCCTCGACACCGGCCTCCATGCTTGTGACCGCGCGCCCTTCGGGCTGCGGGATGCCCAGCTCCAGAAGCAGTTTCTCGAAAGAATCCCTGTTCTCTGCGCGGTCGATCGCTTCGCAGTCCGTCCCGATGAGGGTCACACCCCTCCTGCTCAGAGGCACGGCCAGGTTTATCGCCGTCTGGCCGCCGAGGGTGGCGATCACGCCCTCCGGCTTCTCGAGGAGGATAATGTTCATGACGTCCTCTGCGCAGAGAGGCTCGAAATACAGTTTGTCCGAACAGGTGTAGTCCGTCGATACGGTCTCCGGGTTGTTGTTTATGATGATGGCCTCGTATCCGGCCTTCTGTATCGTCTGCACGGCGTGGACGGTCGAGTAGTCGAACTCTACTCCCTGCCCTATGCGGATGGGTCCGGAACCGAGGACCACGATCTTTTTCTTTTCGGATACCACGGACTCGTTCTCGTCCTCGTACGTCGAGTAGAAGTACGGTATGTAGCTGTCGAATTCCGAGGCGCAGGTGTCTATCATCTTGTAGACCGGCATGATGCCGTTTTTTACCCTCAGGTCGAAGATATCCTCTTCGTCCTCGCCCCAGGCCGCCGCGACTGTCCTGTCGGAGAATCCGAGCCTTTTCGCCGCATACAGGTACTGAAGATCGTTCGGGTGCTCTCCGAGCTCCTTCTCCGTCTTCACGATATTGAGCATCTTGCGGATAAAGAACCTGTCTATTCCGGTCGCTTCCGCGATATCGTCCGTTCCCACGCCGTTTCTCAGCAGTTCGGCGATCGCGTAGATCCTGTCGTCGGTGCCTATCCGGATGTAGTCCGTCAGGCTCTCCGTGTCCATTCCGTCGAACTTGGCGAGCCGGAGGTGGTAAGCCCCCGTCTCCAGAGACCGTATGCCTTTGAGGAGGCTCTCCTCGAAGGTCCTTCCCACGCTCATGACCTCTCCCGTGGCCTTCATCTGTGTGGACAGGGAGTTGTTCGCGTCGGCGAATTTGTCGAAGGGGAACCTCGGCAGTTTCGTGACCACGTAGTCAAGCGAAGGTTCGAACGAGGCCGGGGTGTTGGCTATCTGGATCTCGTCCAGCGTCATGCCGACGCCTATCTTCGCGGAGACCCGCGCGATGGGATAGCCGCTGGCCTTCGAGGCCAGCGCCGAAGAACGGGACACCCTGGGGTTCACTTCGATAAGATAGTACTGGAACGAATCGGGATCCAGCGCGAACTGGACGTTGCACCCGCCCTCTATCTTCAGCCTGCGGATTATGCGCAGTGCGCTGTCGCGGAGCATGTGGTATTCCTTGTTGGTCAGCGTCTGCGACGGGCAGACGACTATGGAGTCGCCCGTGTGGATGCCCACCGGGTCGAGATTCTCCATATTGCAGATGGTTATCGCCGTGTCGTTGCTGTCCCGCATGACTTCGTATTCGATCTCTTTGAAGCCCTTGACGCTCTTCTCGATGAGCACCTGGGTCACCGGGGATATGTCCAGAGCGTTCTTCATCATCGGAACGAAGCTCTCGGGGTCGGAGGCAAAGCCCCCGCCGGTGCCGCCCAGCGTGAAGGCGGGGCGCAGGACAACCGGGTAACCTATCCGCTTCGCAGCGGCGAGGCCTTCCTCGACGGTGGACGCCGTCTCGGAGGGAAGCACGGGCTCTCCCAACTCCTCGCAGAGGCGCTTGAACTTCTCCCTGTCCTCCGCCAGCTCGATCGAATCCCCGTCGGTGCCCAGAAGCTCGACGCGGCATTCCTGGAGGACGCCCTTCTTCTGCAGCTGCATGGCCAGATTGAGGCCCGTCTGGCCTCCGATGCCCGGGAGTATCGCGTCCGGGCGCTCCAGCCTGACTATCTTGGCTATGAACTCCAGCGTGAGAGGCTCCATATATACCTTGTCCGCTATGGACGTGTCGGTCATTATGGTGGCCGGGTTCGAGTTGCACAGCACGACCTCGTACCCCTCCTCTTTAAGGGCGAGGCACGCCTGTGTGCCGGCGTAATCGAATTCCGCCGCCTGGCCTATGACGATCGGGCCGGAACCTATGACGAGGATCTTTTTCAGGTCTGTCCTTTTAGGCATGTTCCCCGACCTCCTCCATCATCCGGACAAAGCGGTCGAAAAGGTGGGCGCTGTCCTGGGGCCCCGGCGAGCTCTCCGGATGGTACTGGACGCTGAACACCCTGTCTCTCGCGCATCTGAGTCCCTCTACGGTGCCGTCCAGGAGATTCAGATGCGTCACCTCGAGGGGCGTTCCCTCGAGGCTGTCGGCGTCCACGGCGTAGGAATGGTTCTGGGAAGTGATCTCTATCTTTCCCGTTTCCAGATCCTTGACCGGATGGTTTCCTCCCCTGTGGCCGAATTTCAGCTTGTACGTTTTCGCTCCGTAAGCGAGCGCTATTATCTGATGTCCGAGGCATATGCCGAACATCGGGCATGTGCCGGCGAGAGCCCTTACGGTACGGACCGTCTCCATGACGTCCGTGGGGTCGCCCGGTCCGTTGGATATGAACACGCCGTCCGGGTCGAGGGAGCGTATCTCCTCGGCCGGAGTGTTCCAGGGGACCACCGTCACGCCGCAGCTTCTGCTCATGAGGGACCTTACGATATTGTCCTTCATGCCGCAGTCTATGGCCACCACGTGATGCTTGGCGCCGGCGCGGGATCTGCCGTGGATCCTGTCGCAGCTGACTCTGGATACCGCGTCTCTCGGCATCTCGTAGCTTCTGAGTATATCAAGTCCCTCTGCGAGGGGCGTGGATATCGATGTGATGAGGACTTTCCGGCTGCCGTAGTCGCGGATCGAACGGTTGAGCTTTCTGGTGTCCACTCCGGAAACGCCCGCTATGCCGTACCTTTCCATGACGCTTCCAAGCGTCTCGGTGGATCTCCAGTTAGAGGGCTCGTCGTTGTATTCGCGCACTATGAGCGCGCCGATGGAAGGCCGTTCCGTCTCGTAGTCGTCGTCCGCCATCCCGTAGTTGCCGATGAGCGGATACGTCATCACAACGGCCTGATCCGTATAGGACGGATCGGAAAGTATCTCCTGATAGCCGACCATCGAGGTGTTGAAAACTATCTCGAGCACCTTGTCCGCTACGGCTCCGAAGGAGCATCCGGCGTACTCCTGCCCGTCCTCAAGTATTATTTTTCTGTCCGGGATCCTTATCATTTCAGTTCCTCACTTCTGAGCTTCCGCCAGGCGCTGTTCAAAACGGTCCTTCCGTGTGTCGGAAGGTATCCTGGTCGGGTAATTTCCTTCAAAGCAGGCGCTGCAGTATTCGCAGTCGGGAGCGAGATCCCGCAGCCTGCCTACGGGCAGATAGCCGAGGGAATCGGCTCCTATCATATCCGCGATCTCCTCCACCGTATGGTGGCACGCTATCAGGTTGTCGCTGGAGTCTATGTCCGTGCCGTAATAGCACGGGAACAAAAACGGCGGCGCCGATACGCGCATGTGCACTTCCGCCGCCCCGGCTTCACGTAGAAGCCCCACGATCCTTCCGCTGGTGGTGCCGCGGACTATGGAATCGTCTATCAGGACGACGCGCTTTCCGTTGACGGCCTCTTTTACCGCCGATAGCTTTATCCTGACCTGGTCGGTCCGGCCGTCCGGCGCTATGAACGTCCTGCCTATGTATTTGTTCTTGATGAGCCCGATCTCATAGGGTATCCCCGATTCCATGCTGTAGTCGAGGGCGGCGTTCAGTCCCGAATCGGGAGCGCCTATGACGATGTCCGCCTCCACGGGATGCTCC
Organism: Oscillospiraceae bacterium; assembly: GCA_017619535.1. Taxonomy (GTDB): domain Bacteria; phylum Bacillota; class Clostridia; order Oscillospirales; family Oscillospiraceae; genus RGIG8048. Next base: position 4,639 of record JAFZSD010000014.1, read on the forward strand.
TGAGCCAGCGCCCGGCCGGCGGCTATCCTCGCGGCGTGTACGGACACTCCGTCAATGACAGAGTCCGGTCTCGCGAAATAGATGTACTCGAAGACGCAGAAGTGTTTTCTCTGCTCGCCGCAGTGCTCTCTCCTGGAGACTATGCCGTCCTTGCTGAATATTATGACCTCTCCCGGCTCGACGTCGCGGATAAACTCTGCTCCCACGGCGCTCAGTGCGCAGCTCTCGGAAGCCACGATATACGCGCCGTCCTCCGTCCTGCCGTAGCACAGGGGGCGGAACCCGTAGGGGTCTCTCGCGCATATGAGTTTCTGCGGTGACATCAGGACGAGGGAATACGCCCCCTCCAGCACGCCCATGGCGCTGACGACGGCGTCCTCTATGGACGCTGCGTAGAGCCTCATCTTGGTCACTATATAAGCGATGGTCTCCGTATCGCTGGTCGTATGGAATATGGCTCCCGTGAGCTCCAGTCCGGAACGGAGCTCCGCCGCGTTCGAAAGGTTGCCGTTGTGGGCCAGGGCCATGCGGCCCTTCTGGTGGTTCACGACTATGGGCTGGCAGTTGCTCCTGTTGGACGCTCCCGTCGTTCCGTAGCGGTTATGGCCCACTGCCATCGTCCCCTTCGGAAACGAGGACAGCACCTCCGACGTGAAGACTTCGCTCACGAGTCCCAGATCTCTCCGGGACGAGAAGACTCCGTCGTCGTTTACGACTATTCCGCAGCTCTCCTGCCCTCTGTGCTGGAGAGCGTAAAGCCCGTAATACACGGTCCTCGCCACGTCTTCAGGTTTTTCGGAGATCACTCCGAACACTCCGCACTCCTCGTGGATGCTCATTTCTCTTCTCCGTCATGCTTCAAAACGGCGGCGCCGATGAATCCCAGGAAGAGCGGATGGGGCCTGTTGGGCCTGCTCTTGAATTCCGGGTGGTACTGGACGCCGACGAAGAACGGGCGGTCCGTGAGCTCCACGGTCTCCACCAGCCTGCCGTCCGGGGACATGCCGCTGAGGGTAAGGCCGCAGGCCTTCAGCGTCTCGCGGTAGTCGTTGTTGAACTCGTAGCGGTGGCGGTGCCTCTCGCTTATGTGCAGTGTCCCGTAGCAGCGCTCCATCGTCGTGCCGGGCGTGATGTCGCAGGGATACGCGCCGAGCCGCAGCGTTCCTCCCTTGTCTATCTCGTCGCTCTGTCCGGGCATGAAGTCTATGACTTTGTGGGCGCAGTTCTCGCTGAACTCGCCGGAGTGGGCGTCCTTCAGGCCGGCCACGTTCCTTGCAAACTCTATGACCTCTATCTGCATTCCCAGGCAGATGCCGAAATACGGGACGTCGTTTTCCCTGGCGTACTGTGCCGCCAGGATCATGCCCTCTATGCCGCGGGGGCCGAATCCTCCGGGAACTATGATGCCGTCGAGTCCCGAAAGGTAATCGCAGACATTATCCTCCGTTATCTCTTCGGAGTCTATCCAGCGGATATCCACGTGCACGTTGTGGTAGTATCCCGCGTGGCGCAGCGCCTCAGCTACCGACAGGTACGCGTCGTGGAGCGCCACGTATTTGCCCACAAGGCCTATCCTGACGCAGCGGTCCCGGGTGGCGTTCACTCTGTCCACCATCTCCCGCCAGTCTCCCAGGTCGGGCTCCGGCGCGTCGATCCCCAGCTCCCTGCAGACCACCTCTGAGAAACGGGATTTCTCGAGCATCAGAGGCGCCTCATAGAGATTGGGGAGCGTGATGTTCTCGACCACGCAGTCGGGTCTGACGTTGCAGAAAAGGGCGATCTTCTGGAATATGGACTCCTCCAGCGGCTCGTTGCAGCGGAGGACGATTATGTTCGGGTTTATGCCCATGCCCAGCAGTTCCTTGACCGAGTGCTGGGTGGGTTTGGATTTGTGCTCCCCGGGGCCGTGCAGGTACGGGACAAGCGTGACGTGTATGAACAGGCTGTTCTGGCGTCCCACTTCCAGGGAGATCTGGCGCACCGCCTCGATGAACGGCTGGGACTCTATGTCGCCTATTGTGCCGCCTATCTCGGTGATGACCACGTC
>JAFZSD010000015.1 GCA_017619535.1 Oscillospiraceae bacterium
CACGGCGAAGAAGTACCCTTACACGACGATACAGAGCGGCTGGTTCTGGCCCGTCATGAACTCGTACAACGAGCCGACCGTGGACGGCGGCGGCTGGGACGCCCACTGCGGAAAGGCTCCGCTGTATTACGATCTCGACAATATTTCCCCGCTTCTCCGGAAGCATCACGAGAACTACTTCAAAAGAGTCGGCTCGGTCGAGCCGGACAAGATCGGACTTGACTTTTTCAACGGCGGAAAGCTCATCTACCCGTCGTCGCGCGTGCAGCTCAACACGCCTGTCGGCGGATCGGGCCTCTGGCCGATCAACGAGTACTGCGCCTCGACGGTGCCCGGCCTGTTCGCGGCCGGCGCGAGCTGCGCGACCATGACCTCCGGCGCGAGATACGGCGGCATGGGCATGGGTCTGAGCGGCGGCATGGTCACCGGTACACGCGCGGCCAAGGGCGCTCTGGATTATATCAGGAGCCTCGGCGACACCGATACCACGGTAACGGAGGATACGCTCGACCGGGCGAGAATGAACGTGCGCGCTCCGATGGACCGCCGCGGCGGCTTCGAGCCGGCGTGGGTCACGCAGGTGCTTCAGGGCCTCATGGTGCCGTACTACGTCCTCGTTATCAAGAATGAGGAGAGGCTCCAGGCTACGCTGACGCTGGTGGAGTTCATACAGGAACACCTCGTTCCGCTGATGAAGGCGAACAACCCGCACGAATGGCGCATGGCGCACGAGACGAGGAACATGGTCCTGAACGCCGAAATGCAGCTCCGCTCCTCGCTCTTCCGCACGGAAAGCCGCGGCTCGCATTTCAGAGAGGACTATCCTCTCAGACAGGATCCCGAATGGCTGGCGTGGACGATACTCAAGGATAACGGAGGAAAGATGGACTTCCGCAAGGAGCCCATTCCCGAGAGACAGTGGCCCGACCTGAGCCGGCCGTACGAAGAGCGGTACCCCACGGCGCTTCCTCTGGAGTGATCGGGTAACGGAAGCATGGATCGCATGAACAGTAAAAATATGACTTCAGGGGAGGTAACATAATGCCAATAGCAAGGATCGATTCTAATCTGTGCACCGGATGCGGCATGTGCGTCGACACGTGTCCGGAGGACGTTTTCAGACTGAACGTACAGCCCATTGAGGAGGAACTGGTCTCTCCGTGCGGGGTACAGTGCCCGGCCTGCGTCAACGTCAGAAAGTACTCCTATTACGTGGAAATGGGAATGATGGAAGAGGCGATCAAGAACCTCAGGGAATATCTGCCGTTCCCCGCCGTCACGGGACGCGTCTGCCCCCATACGTGCGAAAGCGGCTGCGCCCGCTGCGAGGTCGACGAGGCCGTCAACATCAATTATCTGGAGAGATACGTCGGGGATTACTTCCTGCATGAGAAGGCCGAACCCGTCGAAAAGCTCTACGCCAAAAAGATCGCGGTGATCGGCTCCGGCCCCGCGGGCCTTTCCTGCGCATACTTCCTTTGCAGGAAGGGATACCCCGTCACCGTCTTTGAAAGCCTGCCGAAGCTCGGCGGCATGCTGAGGATCGGCATACCGGCCTACCGTCTGCCGAGAGATGTGCTCGACGCGCAGATCGGTTACATTGAGGATATGGGCGTTGAGTTCAAAACCGGCGTGACGGTCGGAAAGGACATCAGTCTCGACGAGCTCCGCAAGGAGTACGACGCCGTGTTTTTCGCAACGGGCACGCAGCTGAGCAAGAACGTGAAGGTCGAGGGCGACGATCTCGAGGGCATATCGACCGGTCTTGACTTCCTGCGCGCCGTCGGACTCGGAAACGCGCCCGAGGTCAAGGAAAAGGTCGCCGTCATCGGCGGCGGCAACGTGGCGATCAACGTCGCGCTGACGGCGCTGCGCCTCGGCGCCAAGGAGGTCCGCGTCGTCTGCCTGGAGGGACGCGACGAAATGCCGGCCTTCCCGGAAGAGATCCAGCAGGCCGTGGACGAGGGCATATTGCTTTATCCCGCCTCCGCGACGAAGCGGATCGTCGGGAAAGACGGCCGCGTCGCCGGCATCGAGGTCATGCCGTGCGTCTCGGTATTCGACGAGAACGGCGCGTTCAACCCGAAGTACGACGAATCGAAAACGGAAGCCTTCGAGGTGGACCAGATCGTATGCGCGATAGGTCAGGCCTCCGATCTTTCCCTTATCCCTGAGAGCATCAAGGTCACCAGAGGGTCGATCGAGGCCGATTCCCTGACGCTGGAGACCAGCCTCAAGGGCGTTTTCGCCGGAGGAGACATCGTTGACCCGCGCGGCGCTTCCGTCGTCAAGGCCGTGGCCGCCGGCAAGCGGGCCGCCGTGTCCATAGAGCTTTATCTCACGGGCGGCAATATGCGGACCGACAGGGGAGAGACCGTCAGGGTGCAGCATCCGCCGAAGGACGGTGTCCTGCAATTCCCGAGGAGAAGCACGCAGCCCCTGCCCGTGGAGAAGAGAAAGGGCAATTTCGATGAGGTCAAGACCGGCTTCACCGAGAACGAAGCGCGGCTCGAGGCCATGCGCTGCATGACCTGCGGAAGCAGGGCCAGCATCGAGTATCCTGAGGACTGTATGGTCTGCCTTTACTGCGAGCGCGACTGCCCGTCGCACGCGATTTACGTCTCTCCGAACAGACCGGCCAAGCGTATGGCTCCGTGGGATCTCGCGTAACGCGCACCCTGAAAGAAGTCGCTTAACGCATGTGAACGCACATGCTGTGTAAGTACAAGCCACCATACCAGATTAAGAAGGAGGATAAACATGAATAAGAAAACCGTCAAATTACTCAGTCTGCTCCTGGCCGTACTCTTTGTCGTTGCCTGCGTTGCGGGATGCGGCGGCGGCAGCAGCACCAGCGGCGGCGGCTCCGGCAGCGGCAGCG
>JAFZSD010000003.1 GCA_017619535.1 Oscillospiraceae bacterium
GCTCATGTCGGAACTGTTCGAGCGTCTGCCCGAGGTCGGCGATCCCGAGAAACCGAAGCTCGTCTTCTTCTTTGACGAGGCCCATATGCTGTTCTCTGACGCCCCCAAGCTCCTCGTTCAGAAAATCGAGCAGCTCGTAAAGCTCATCCGCTCGAAGGGCGTTGGCATCTATTTCGTTACCCAGAGCCCGAGCGACATCCCCGACACTGTCCTCGCCCAGCTCAGCAACCGCGTCCAGCATGCGTTGCGAGCCTACACCCCCGACGAGCAGAAGGCCGTCCGCGCAGCCGCCAACTCAATGCGTCCGAATCCCGCCTTCAAGGCGGAGGAGGTCATCACCCAGCTCGGAGTGGGCAAGGCTCTTGTATCCTTCCTGGATCCCGAGGGCATACCGGGCATCGTGATGCATACGTCGATCATCTGTCCCCAGAGCCTCATGGCCCCCTGCTCCGAAGAATCCCGCAGGAACATGATGAACAACGACGGGATGTCCAAATACGACGCCAGCGTCGACAACGAGTCGGCTTACGAAGTCCTTGAGAGCCAGCGGGCGGCGCAGGAACAGGAGGACAAACTGGCGGCCGAGCGCGAACAGCTTGAGAAGGAAAAGGCAGCGTTCGAAGCAAAAAAGCAGAAAGAAGAAGCCGCCGCCCAGAAGAAGCGCGAACGCGAAGAAGAGCGCAAGGAGGCCGCGAAGAAGAGAGCGTCCGAACGCCGCAAGGCGCAGATAGAGAGGCAGATAATCAGTACAGGCACCCAGATACTGAAAAGAGGGCTGCTAAACACTCTTCTCGGCAAGAAGTAAGTTCCGCCGCTGAAGCGCTGAACGCTCTTCTCGGAGCTCTGCTGTGCCGTAGAGTATTCCGCAGTCTGGGCATAGGCCGCAGCTTGCCCGCCGCAGAGGATACCGAATAACAAAAGCGCCCCGCAGGGCGCCTGATAACGTACATGATGCCCCGCCGGCAGCGACCGGCGGGGCGTTTCAATTATGTGCGGTTGCAGTCTTATCCTTCTGCGGACAGTTTTTTCAGAATGTCCGCGTCCGCGGGGCAGAACTCATACTGAGGTATCTCCTCCGGTGTTATCCATCTGATCTCGCTGTGTTCCAGAAGCTTCGGTTTCCCTTCTGTTATCACGGCGTTATAAAGCGTCAGGTGTATGAGGATATCCGGATACTCGTGAACGACGTCGAAGTAAACGTCCCGTACATCGATCTCAACGCCTATCTCTTCGCGGCACTCCCTTACGAGCGCATCGCGCCCTGTCTCGCCGGGTTCCACCTTGCCGCCGACGAACTCCCACAGCAGCCCCCGCGCCTTGTGCGCGGGACGTCTGCAGATCATGAACCTGCCGCCGTCACGTATCAGCGCGGCTACGACTTCCGTCATATGACCCCATTCCCTCCGTTTGTTTTCTGCAGACTTCGGCTCGTCCTACTCTTTGAGCAGGTCTCTCCTTCTCTTCCAGTCCGGCATGACCGTGGCTATCAGAGCGTAGAACCGGGGTCCGTGGTTCTTGTGGACCGTATGGGCCAGTTCGTGGACCACCACGTAGTCCACGGCCTCCTCGGGATACTGCATGAGCCTCCAGGAAAAACAAAGACTGTTCTTCGGGCTGCAGCTTCCGAATCGGGTCCTGGCTCCCGTTATCCTTATACCCGAATACTTCAGCCCCATCAGGGAAGAGTAATACTCCACCTTCGGCGGTATCGCCGTCTTGGCCGCTTCTGTCAGTCGGCGTTTCTCCTCCGCGTCCGGTTCGGGGCGGTTACGCTCACGGAGCTTCTGTTTTTCAACGTGTTCCCGTATCCATTCCGCGCGTGACTCAAGAAAACGGTCGATCTTTTTCTGTGGATACAGCCGCGGCGCTCTGACGATCACGCGGCCTCCGGCGCCGATCTCCACTGCGAGAGTATGCCTGCCGGAGCGAATCAGTTCATAGTCCATCATTACTCCTTCTGAACAGTCCTTCAACCGTCCTGACAGTATCCCTGAACGTCTCGTGCTTCACGGCCGTAGGCTCGAAACGCACGATTCGAAATACGAACTGTATGAAAAATCCCTGTCCGACTATCGCGACCAGCGTACCTAAGCCGATCGGTCCTCCGAGCGCCCATCCGAGCAGGGCGGCCGTCGTCTCTATAATGCCGCGGCTCACCCCTATCGGTATTCCCGTCTTCCGCCGCACCGCGACCATAAGGCTGTCACGGGGACCGGCGCCGAAGCCCGAGGATATGTATATCCATATTCCGATGGAAACTATGAAAAAGCCGGCGATGAGAACGGCTCCGCTGCCGGCGATGCTTTTCGGTTCAGGCAGAAATCCCCACTTGAGGAATATGTCCATAAACGTTCCCATCATGAACATGTTTACGAGCGTTCCGAAACCGATCTTTTCTTTCAGCAGCCAGTCGGTCAAAACGACCAGTGCGCTCATGATCGTAGTCATCTGCCCCAGTGTGAACACCCTGAACACTTTCGCCAGGCCGGCGTGCAACAATTCCCATGGTCCGTAGCCCATGTTCGCTTTCATGATGAAGACAAGGCCGAGCGCGAACAGAAACGTACCGCCGAACAGCTTGATGATCCTGATGATGAATCCGGCAAATCTCATTACAACTAAACCACCAGTATTCCAACCAACATGTCCATTCCGCAGGAACGGGAGACGACAGGACGCCGTCTCCCGCAAAACTGTGTTTTCAACTCAGTCAGATATCATATGCCGCGAAGTATCCTCTCGAAACGGCCTGTGTAACTGTCTGCGGCCTTACGCAGTCGCCGATCTCGATGACCTCAAGCGCGCTGTCGCGCAGGCTGTCCGCCACGGCGCGGAGCGGGCGCTGACCCACCGAGCAGAGAACGGTGTCTGCGGGGAAGAACTCCTCGTTCCCGTCACCGTCGGCGCAGTAGAGTCCCTCTGCGGTTATCTTTGTGCCCCTAAGCCCGGTCCGTACAGTCACCAGTTTATTGAGCATATCCATCAGGATGGGCCTGTGGCGCCCGTTGGCGTCGATGGCCACGTCAGGCAGCATCTCCACAATTGTGACCTTTTTCCCTTCCTGCGCAAGATGGATGGCCGCTTCACAGCCGACGAGGCCTCCGCCGAGCACTACGACTCTGTCGCCGACATCGGCTCCCCTGTCGGAGAGATCGTTCGCCACGATGACGTTATCTCCGTCGATACCCGGGATAGGCGGTATCACGGGTTCCGCGCCGACAGCAACGATCAGTACGTCCGGCGCCTCGTTTTCCACATACTCCGGCGTGACCTCGGTGTTCATTCTGACCTCGACGCCGGCCTTTCTCATCTCTATCTCCTTGGATCTCACAAAGGAAAACAGATCCTGTTTGAAGGGGATCGCGCGCTCGCTGCGCAGCGCTCCGCCAAGCTCCGCGTTTTTCTCGCAGAGGACGACCTTATGCCCGCGCTTGGCAGCGGATATCGCAGCCTGCATGCCACCCGGGCCTCCGCCCGCGACCATGACCTTTTTGGGTTCGGACGCCGGACGGGCGAATTTCTCCTCGTATTCGTTGCCGATGACCGGGTTCAGAGCGCAGATGCGTCTTCCGGTCTTCATGCGCTCGCCCATACAGGTGAAGCACCTGCAGCAGTGGACTATCTCGTCCTCACGGTTCGTGAGGACCTTCTTCGGCCAGAACGGATCGGCCAGGAGCTGGCGGGCCATCTCGACGACGTCTGCTTTTCCGGAGGCAATTATATCCTCGGCCATGGCCGGGTCGCTGATAGCTCCGATGGTCGCGACCGGGGTCTTGACATGAGGCTTTACCGCTGCGGCGAATTGAACGAGTCCGCCGCGCGGAACGAACATAGGCTGGTGCGTCTTCTCAAAGCTGCCCGAGTGGCTGCCCGTGGACAGATGGATGAGATCGACTTTGTTGTCGATCAGCTTTGCCAGTTCAATTATATCCTCGATCCCGTATCCGTTCTCCCGGTACTCGTCGGAACTGAGTCTTATCTCTATCGGGAATTTGGGGCCGACCGCGCCGCGTATCGCCTCGAGCACCTCGATCGTGAGCCTCGCGCGATTGAGCAGGCTTCCTCCGTATTCATCCGTTCGGTGGTTATCCGCCGGTGAGAAAAACTGCTGTGTGAGCCACCCGTGAGCCCCGTGCAGGAGCACCATGTCAAATCCGGCCTTTTTCACCTTAGCGGCGGCACTGCCGAACTTTTCCACCAGAGTGTGTATCATTTCCTTCGGCATCTCATATATGTGCGCGCCGTTCGGAAGGATAGTCTCGCTTGGGCCGTAACGCAGCTTGTCCTGGCCAGTGGTATATCCGGAGTCCGCTCCTGTGAACATACCGCCGTGGTTTATCTCCAGAGACGCAACGGCGCCGTGACGCTTGATAGCCGCGGCCGTCATGGCAAGCCCGGGCAACACGCCGGGTCCGTCCATCGCTATCATGAGGTTGTAGCTCCGTCCGGATTCAGTATCCACGATCCCTTCGCTGGCCGTTACCAGCGCCGCGCCTCCCTGGGCGCGCAGTTCATAGAACGCAGCCGCTTCCGGCGTGAGATATCCCTCCGGCGAGATGTCCGGATAAGCCATGGGCGATGATGCTATCCTGTTCCTGAACGTTACTCCGCCCACCTGCAGCGGACTGAAAAGATGCGGGTACTTACGATTCATATGTGTCATACTTCCTCTCTGATCATTCGTTTGCTCTCTGCCTTCCGGCACGCTGCTGCGGACCGGCACGGCATCTGTATATTCGTCATCAATAATAAGTTTAAACCTTGGAACTACTCTAATGTCAAGCGGGAAAAAACTATTTGTAATATGACATTCAGAGCGATTCCCTGTTTTGTAGAAAACCACAAACCGAAGCGCGTTTATGTCATGTCTTCTGCCTGTTTGAGCGCGAAATACCCGTGGCTATCGCACGGCGCAGGCGGACGATCTCATGAGCGTCCAGGCCCCCGCCGCAGGGGCTGAACAGCTCCGCATCGAGCTGAGGAGCAAATCTGTCCAGCGCATCGGCGCTCTCAGGGAACCGCTCCGCAAGGCGGAAAAGATATTGTCTCGGTGTCTCCGATCTGCCCCGCGCCACGCGCATAGCCCTTCCCCTCCGCAGGAGCCAGGCGAAAAGGCCTCGGGCCGTGTTCCGGTATACCGTGCAGTCGGCTATATACCGGATCCTTTGCATGAGCGCCGATAACGCGTCTCTCAGGGGCCTGCGCCGTCTGCGCACAGTCCTTCCTTCCGCCCTGCCGACGGTAATCGTTCCAAGCCTGTGTCTGCCCGTGATGAACCGTATCACGATAACTGCGGCGATCAGCGCTATGACAGCGATCAGGACCGCCCTGAACGCCCATTCGTTTTCGAAAAACATCTCTTCGGCACCGCTGCCCTCACCCGCAGGGATCCCGTCGATGCCGTCTATTGCGCCGCCGGGTTCAGAATCCATACCTCCCGACAGCAGCATAAGCAGTTCCGCGATCTGATGCGCGACCCACCTGACCGCCGTCACGACGGCGGTCACGGCCGCCTTGACCGCTGTCCGGATCGCGTCTTCGAATAACACGGCAGCGCCCGCCGCTGCTCCAGCTATGACGATGACGGAGCCGACGATAAGCGAGCTTCCGCGTACGCTCCGCCCTGTGTCGGCGCTGCCCCGGCCTGCGTCTGCCCTGGCCCAGATCAGCGCCGCGAAAGACAGAACGGCGGCTCCTGCCGGACAGTACATCACCCGGGTCTCCATCTCGCTCATCACGGCGCAGGCTGCGGACAGAAGCAGTATCACTACGGACAGGTCGAAATTATCCGTCACGTGAGACTGTTTCGTTCCCTTTGTTGCAAGTGTGAAACAGCGGTAGTATGAGAACATCCAGAACAGAAGCGAAAACAGGACCGTTCCGACCGTCGAATACCCTTTGACAAATATGAAGCATACCGCGCACTGTACTGTGAAAAACACCGCAGCCACGCTTATGTACGCCCTGATCGTTCTTTCCTTTGCCTGCATGAACGTATGCACGAGGACACATATGAGCACGAAGGCGGTCCAGATGAAAAACCCCGGCATCCGCTGCATCCCGTTGTCTCTGAAAACGGCGACGCTGTAGAGAAACCCCATAGCCGCGGCATTGCAGGCTATGATAGCCGTACGGCAGAACCATGATGCAGTTCTGCTCATGCGCTCTCCCCCTTTCTCAGCGAAAAGAGCGGGCGGCAGACAAAGCCGCCGTAGGCAGCGCCCGATTCGGGCGTCTCCATCGCGAGGATGACCGTGCGGTTCCTGTCGTAATGGGGCATGAGCCGCGTTACCGCGTCCTCCGCGCTGCGGGTGATTATATAGGTCTTCCCCGCCGTCGCTGCGGCGGTATACGGCGCGGCGTCAGTAAAACAGGACGGTATGAGAACCCTGTTGTCGTCAAGCGCGCCGAGACATTCGTAAGCCGCCAAAAGGCAGAGGAGACGCTCGGGACGTTCCCCGTCCGCAGCGCAGTCAACGGCGCGGTTATTCTTTGAACGCGGCAGAGAGAGTCCGCACGGGACTCCGGCCGCATAAAGGTCGGAAATAAAAGAGCCGAGTATTTCCAGTGCCGTCTCCAGTTCCGAAGAGTCAGCGGACAGTCCGGCGAAAGACTCGCCGTCGAAAACGAAATACGCCGACCGGGGCTGCACAGTCTCGAAAAGATTCACCTGTATCTCGTCGCTTCTCGCGGCGATACGCCAGTTAATGCGCTTCCAGCTGTCCGTATCCTGATACTGCCTCAGTCCTCTGAGGACCGTCATGTCCTCAGCGTATCCTCTCCTGCCCGTCGAGCAGTCCCACTGGTCGCGCAGCATCAGAGATATGTCCACGGGCACGTGAGCCGGGAAGACAAACATGACCGGCACATCGTCGGCGGCGAAGTCGTATGAGGTCCTGGCAAGGCCGAAACCGTCTCCGGACCTGAGAAAAAGGCCTGAGGCCCTGTATCTGCCCCGGCAGGACGCACGCCATACCGTAGGCGTCTCCGTGACTGAATTGCCCATGATGAATGAAAAGCCCTTCTTCAGGACGGGGATCTTTCTGCTCGGCGTCTCATTGTCTAAAACAAGGCGCTCGTCTTCCTCGAAGCCTGATTCGGGCATAATGCATCTGCGCGCGGGCATGTCCTGGGCAAGCTCCAGCCATATGAGAGGGAGAAACTTGCCGTTTTCGACAGTATACGTTATCTCCGCCGTCTCGCCCGGATAGAGCATGGTCCTGTCCGCCGCAACGCTCAGCGATACGTTCTTCATCGCCACGGCGCCCCAGATCCTGGCCACGACGGCGAGTATGAACAGGAACAGCAGGATCCCCGACAGAAGAAGGTATCCGAAATAGGCCGTGACTACCGCGGCCAGGAAAAGGAATATGATGGCTCCCAGAGACACGAGGTAGCTGGAACCGTCACCGGGCTTTGCCCTTCGTTTCACTTGAACACCTCTCCCGATCTCGGGGGCACGGGCACCCTGCCGAGGATATCGGTCATGACCGACTGTTCAGTCTTGGAGGTCATCGACGCGCTGTTGGTAAGCGCGAGCCTGTGGGCGAGCACCGGTACGGCCAGGGTCTGCACATCGTCCGGCGTTACGAATTGCCGTCCTGCCATGGCCGCCCACGCCTTGGACGCCCGGAAGAGCGCGCGGGAGGCTCTCGGGCTGCAGCCCATCTTTACGGAAGAGTCGGCGCGTGTCGCGCCCACCAGGGCGACTATGTACTCCGCCACCTGATCGGACATGGTAATATCCGCAACGCTCTTCTTCATCTCGTTTATCTCCTCGGGCGACGTCACCGTTCCAACGCTCCCGAAGGGAATGGCGTCTCCAAGGTTCCGCAGCATGCGGATTTCGTCTTCGCTGTCGGGATATCCCATGCTGAGGCGCACCAGGAACCTGTCCATCTGCGCCGCAGGCAGCCGGAACGTGCTCTCAGACTCCACGGGATTCTGGGTGGCCATAACCATGAACGGGCGCGGCAGCGCCAGCGTCTCTCCGTCTATGGTGACCTGACGTTCCTCCATCGCCTCCAGAAGCGCGGACTGCGTGCGTGGCACGGCTCGGTTTATCTCGTCAGCCAGCAGGATATTCGTAAAGACCGGCCCCCTGAGCATACGGAACTCTCCGGATTTCCGGTCATAGATATTCATACCCGTTATATCCGAGGGAAGCAGATCGGGCACGAACTGTATGCGCTTGAAACTGCAACCCGACGCTATCGACATCGTTTTCACGAGAGTGGTCTTCCCGACGCCGGGCAGATCGTCCAGAAGGACGTGACCGTCCGCCAGCATAGCCATAATAATGAGTTCTATCTGCCGGCGTTTTCCGACGATTATCTTTTCGGTCTCCTCGATAAGCTTTTTCGTAAATTCCGGAATATTCATCTGCGTCCTCCGATCGCCGTGCGGTATCTTGCCGACGGGACAGTATATCAGTACAGTTTATAATTTTACCACACCCCGCGCTGCTTTGCCACCGCGAGCGCATAACTTTTTCATTGTATTCGGCCGCTGCGCGTTATATAATTTCTGTGCTGAAAACGATTCGGAGGTTCGATATGGATATAAGCGCTGTGACCGGAATAGATCATGTCCGCCTGTCCGACGACGGGACAGCCGTCGTGATACTGGACCAGACTGAACTGCCTAACCGCACGGTATACCTCTCGCTGACGGAAGCGGGCGAGATGTTCGACGCGATACTGAAGCTCAGGGTCCGGGGAGCTCCGTGCATAGGTATCTTCGCGGGATACGCCATGTACGTTCTTGCTTCCCGCTACCCCGAAACGGAGTACGCTCCTTTCCTGGAACACTTTCTGGCGGACAAACAGTATCTCAACTCCTCCCGTCCGACAGCGGTGAACCTCAGCTGGGCCCTGCAGCGGATGGAGGGTATAGTCCTGGCGAACTCTGAGAAGCCTGTTTCGGAGATAATCCTCCTCCTGAAGGCCGAAAGCGTCGAGATACACGAAGAGGATATCCGGATGTGCACCGCCATAGCGGAGTACGGTCTGACCCTCGTCAAAGACGGCGACGGGATCCTGACCCACTGCAATGCCGGTCCCCTGGCCACCTCCCGCTACGGCACCGCGCTAGGTCCGATACTCATGGGCCACGAACGGGGGTATAAGTTCCGCGTCTTCTCGGATGAGACCCGTCCCCTGCTCCAGGGTGCGAGGCTTACATCCTATGAACTCCAGAAGGCAGGCGTGGACGTTACTCTCATCTGCGACAATATGGCGAGCATCGTCATGAAGAACGGCTGGGTACAGGCGTGCTTCGTCGGCTGCGACCGCGTCGCCGCGAACGGTGATGCGGCCAACAAGATCGGCACCAGCGGCGTCGCGATACTCGCCAGACACTACGGCATCCCGTTCTATGTGCTCGGCCCCACGTCCACGGTGGACATGGCGTGTCCGACCGGAGACGACATAAAGATCGAGCTCCGCGACCCGGACGAGATAAAGAAGAAATTCTACGCCGAGCCGATGGCGCTGCCTGAAGTGAAATGCTACAATCCGGCCTTCGACGTCACCGACCACTCCCTGATCACGGCTATAGTCACCGAAAAGGGCATCTGCCGTCCTCCGTACACGGAGAGCCTGGCTGCGCTTTTCAAATAAATGAACACCGATCTCTCATACGAAAGGATGTATTTGATATGGCAATGGTAGTTCCCTCCGCATGCAACGACGCCCAGCCCGGCGATATAGCGAAGATAGTCCTTATGCCCGGCGACCCTCTCCGCGCAAAAACGATCGCGGAGACCTATCTTGAAGACCCGGTATGCTTCAACACGATACGGAACATGTACGGATACACCGGCATGTACAGGGGAAAACGTATCTCAGTCATGGGCAGCGGCATGGGCATCCCCTCCGCCTGTCTCTATATCTATGAACTCTTCACATGGTACGGAGTCGAGGGCATCATCCGCACCGGCACCGCTGGAGGCATAGACGATAAAGTCAAACTCCGCGATCTGGTCATCGCCATGTCCGCCGCTACGAACTCCAACTACGCCGCACAGTACGGATTCCCGGGAACGCTGGCGCCCACCGCCGATTACGCCATGCTGAAGACCGCCGACCGCATCGCCGGCGAAAAAGGCATCAAGACTTCTGTTGGCACGGTCTTCACTTCGGATATGTTTTACAGCGCCGTCCCCAACGCCTATGAGAAATACCGCGACGAGCATATGCTCGCCGTGGAGATGGAAACTGCGGGCATCTATCTCACCGCCCAGCACGCCGGAAAACGCGCTCTCAGCCTTCTCTCCATCTCCGACCACGTCTTCACCGGCGAAGGCCTTTCCGCGATAGAGCGGCAGGACAGCTTCCGCGAGATGATGGAGGTCGCGCTCGACACCGCCTGGGAATTCACCGACTGAAACGCGTGGAATACTCTCAAGCTGAACCGGCGGGGAATCTCCCGCCGGTTTTTTTATTTCTCTCTGCACGAAAACCCGTCCTCTCAAACGTGTTAAGGGTGAAAGGAGGTTCTGATGGCTGGAATTGGTACCAACGAAGCAGAGCTGATATTCAGGCAGTACTCTGACATGATATACAGGATCGCCCTTCACAATCTGAAAAACGGCGCAGACGCCGAAGACGTCATGCAGGACGTATGCATCGAACTGCTGACGAAGTGTCCGGATCAGATCGATTCAGAGCACCTCAAGGCCTGGCTCATCAGGGTCACGATCAACAAATGCAACAGCCTGCACCGGCTTGCGTGGCGGAAGCGGCATGAACCGCTCGACGACTTCGCGCATCTGACGGCGCCCGAACACAGAGAAATCATGGAGGAGATCTGGCAGCTGCCGAAGGATTACCGCAACATCATCTATCTCTATTACTACGAATCCTACACGATAGCTGAGATATCCGGGATCCTCGGCAAAAACCCCAACACTGTCAGCTCATACCTGCAGCGGGCGAGGAAAAAGCTAAAAGATATCCTGACGGAAGGAGAGGACTATAATGCATAAAAACCTTTACACAAAAACGGTCGACGGCATAAAGGCGCCGGCAGGGGCCGTGAACAGAGCGCTGGATGCAGCGGAGGCCCGTGAGAAGAAGAGAGAACCGATCAGTATGAGGCGCTGGACAAAAGTTGCGATCGCCGCCTCGCTGGCGCTCGTCATTCTGGCCGGTTCCGCGATCGGATTCGATCTGTTTGGCGGAAAGAACGGCAATTCCTTCTCGCTGACCGTTAACGCCCTGGCGCTCTCGGAAGATGAGTTCACGGTGATCGAGAGCCTTGACTCAGTCGGCGGAGCCATCATAAACGTCCCGGATGGAACGGTCGTCGAAGAGGATTTCAATTTCTACTGCGTATGCCGCGGAGACAACATTGCGTCCGTCACCTACACCGTGGAAAACGGCGAGTTCTCTTACAACAAAAAGCACGTTCCTGACGGGCGGGAGTATCTCCCCCTTTCCGATGCGGATGCAAACTCTTACACCGTGTATTACGGTGAAGATTATGAGGCGCTTATAAACGGCGAGCTCGACCCCGGCGTCCGGCTGTACATCTCGCTTTCGGACGATGACAGCGAGCCGGACGAGGCGGTGCGGAAAGCCGTCTCAGACTATCGCGACATAGTATACCTCAAACTCAGCGACGAGTCCGGGACTACGGACTACGGTCCTGAAATCGCGGAATGCCTTGATACGATGTACCGCGTCATGTTCGACAGGGTCAGCGTCACCGTCGAGATCACCTTCAGCGACGGGAGCACACAGACCGAATCGATAGTCTTCTCCAGTGAAGGCCATGACGATTCCGGAAGAGTCGACATCTCCGCAAAGCTGGCGGCGTGACCATCATGCTGAAAAAGCCCCGGATCTGCGATTAAAACGCAGATCCGGGGCTTAACTATTCTATACCGTTTTTAGGCTGCCGGATAGGTTTACATAAATCTTGCAGTCTGGCGGTGCCTCTCGGAGATCAGCACGTCCACGTCGGGAAACGCCCCGCGGATGACGTCCGCGATCACCGGAACGACGGTGTTCTCGGTGCAGAAATGATCCGCGTCTATAAGGTTCATCCCCAGTTCCTTCGCCGTGAGGAACACGTCGTATTTTATATCCGCCGTAACGAGAGTATCGCAGCCCTTCTCAGCCGCGAATCCCAGCATGCTCCCGCCGGAGCCCCCGACGGACGCGACCTTATAGACTGGTTTGCCTGCGTCGTGGTATCTGAGGCCGTTTGATGACAGGACCGCTTTGACTCTTTCGAGGAATACCGCCAAGTCCGTCGGTTCCGGAAGGAACCCTACGCGCCCGTAGGAGTACTCCTCCCCGGCGCCGTTCACGCCCTCGACGTTCAGTATCTCCGTATCGCGAAGCCCGAGCGCGTCGGCCAGCGTGTCGTTCACGCCGCCTTTCGCCGCGTCCAGATTCGTATGCATGCATATCGCGGCGATTCCGTTCGAGACGAGGGAAATGATCTTGCGCCCGATGCCGTCTCCGTCTGTAACGCTCTTCAGAGAGAAGAACAGCGGATGGTGTGAAACGATGAGCTGTGCCCCGCTATCCGCAGCCTCTGCAATGACGTCGTCGGTTATATCCAGGCTCACGAGCACGCGCTGTACCGGCGCGTCGCCGCGTCCGACCAGAAATCCGGGATTGTCGAAATCCATCTTCATCTCAAGAGGCGCGAACGCCTCGAGCCGTTTGTAAACATCAAGGACCGTTACCATTTCTCAGTCTCCTTTTTCATTTTCCTGAAACCTTCCAGCGCGATACGTGTGTGGTCGTACAGATCCACTCGCACTTCCCCGCTGGCCCTGTCCATGCCCTCGAGTCTTCTGGAAAAGCTCTTTATGAGCAGGTCGAGGTATTCCGGCAGCAGCGGGTCGCGCTTCTCGAGGAGGATCCTGTCCGCGTAGATCTGGGCACAGGAGAGGGGCGCACGGCTCGCGCCGGCGGTGACGAGGAGCACAGGGTATATTCTTCCGCCGTCCTTGGCCAGCACTTCGTCCTTTATCGCGTAACCGCTGTCGTCCAGCCGGTTGCTCAGAAAGCCCAGTCTGGTCATCGGCTGCAGGACGAGACGCACTCCCTGCTCTTTCACCCAGGGCGACGCGTCCAGGATGGCTGCGATGTTCTCGCCGCCCATTCCCGCTATGACCGCGGCCTCGAGGCCCAGTCCTTCCATGCCGTTCAGTCCGTCTGTCTGCATGAACTCTATCCTGTCCGCAACGCCGCTTTTTTCTGCGTTCCTGCGGGCCGTCTCCAGCGGAGCCTGATTTATATCTGACGCTATGATACGGTCTGCCCTGCCGGTGAGGGCAAGGTACGCCGGTATGTACCCGTGATCCGTCCCAATGTCCGCGACGCACGGGGATGTGCCGACCATGTCGGCCGCCGCTTTCAGCCGCGGCGTTAGCATACGTTCAAAATCCATCCCGAATAACACAGAACGGGGGTGCCGTTCCGGTCACCCCCGCAGCTGTCAGTCGACTTACGCGTTCACAAAAGCGTTGATCTTCTTGAGGAACTCGTCAGCGTTCACGCCGTGTACCTCGCAGGCTTCGCCGACGGTCTCGCCGCTGGCCATGACACAGCCGAGGCAGTGCATGCCCATCTCGAGGAACATGGGGGCGGAATCTGGAGCGATATTGAGGATATCGGCAATAACGGTGTCTTTGGTGATTTCCTTCATTTTAAGTACCTCCGTGATAATTCTTTTCCGGGTGCTATTATATCTTATTTTCCGGGGATTGCAACATAAAAAATCAGGGGGCGTTCCTGCCCCCTGATTTTTTAATACTCACATGCTCAGATCAGTTCTGCTGCTCGTGCATCTTGGCAAAGCAGTCGCTGCAGTAAACGGGTCTGTCGGACTTGGGCTCGAAGGGAACCCTTGCCTCGCCGCCGCATGCAGCGCAAACAGCCGTGAAGTACTCTCTGGGACCACGGGCCGCGTTCTTGCGGGCATCACGGCAGGGCTTGCAGCGCTGAGGCTCATTCTGGAAACCGCGCTCTGCGTAGAACTCCTGCTCGCCGGCCGTAAACACGAACTCCGCGCCGCATTCTTTGCATACTAAAGTCTTGTCTTCGTACATCGTGAATCCTCTCTTTGACTGTACTTGCCCCTTTGGGGCGTTATATATGCGTTCAGCTGCCGCTGATATCGCCATTGCTCAGCAGCCGTGACAGCTTCTGTCTTATGCGCTGCACGGCATTGTCCACGGATTTCGCGGACCTGTTCACCTGAACAGACATGTCCTTATATGACATGCCTTCAAGATAAAGAGCGAGTATTTCGCGCTCGAATTTGGAAAGGGAATCATAAAGCCTGCGCTTTATCTCATCAGTACGCTCTCTCGCAATGACAACATCTTCCGGATCTCGCTGGTAATACGCAGGATGGACAGCAGCTTCGTCAAATTGAGGGGACTCAAGGGAAATGTAAGTATTAAGCGGCATCTGCTTTGCGCGCGTGGCGCTTTTTATGGCGTCGTAAAGGCGCTTCTTAATGCAGGTCTCGGCGTAGTGTCTGAAGGGCACGTCGCGCCCGGGCTCATAGTGACGGATCGCCGAAAGGAGCCCGAGCATGCCCTCCTGGAACAGATCCTCGCTGTCGCCGCCTGCGAGGAAATACGGGCGTGCACAAACGCGGACGAGAGTGCCGTATTTCTTAACCAGCGTCTCTTCCGCATCGGCGTCGTTGGCGGCGGCTCTTCTGCAGAGTTCTTCATCGCCGCACTGGCCGGAAACATTGATTTTATCTAGCTTTTCCATGCTCTGTCATTATAGAAACTGCAAGTGTGTTCGTCAAGGGCTTTGTGAAAGATTTTTAAATTTTTTATTAAAAAACGTGAAAATTTATTGCGATTTCATAAAAAATGCATCTCTGTTTCCAACTGATGACAGAATAATGCATATTTTCCCGTCAGATCTTCATCTGATCCTGCCCGAAAAACGGGATGCCGAGGTGTTCGTATGCAAGCCTCGTTACACACCTGCCGCGGGGAGTCCGCGTAAGGAATCCCTTCTGCATGAGGTAGGGTTCATAGACGTCTTCGAGAGTTATGGGCTCCTCGTTGATCGTCGCGGCGATCGTCTCCAGGCCCACCGGGCCTCCTCCGTAGTTGTTGATTATGCTCTCGAGAAGCCTGCGGTCTACGGCGTCGAGACCGGTAGGATCTATCTCGAGCCTGCGCAGCGCGTCGTCCGCCACCTCTCTCGTGATGACGCCGTTTCCGGTGACTTCGGCAAAGTCGCGGACGCGTCGGAGCAGACGGTTGGCTATCCTCGGCGTGCCCCGGCTGCGCGAGGCGATCTCCAGCGCGCCTTCCGGTTCGGTCTCGATATTGAGCAGCTTCGCAGACCGCTCGACGATCATCTGCAGTTCATGAGGCGTATACAGTTCCAGTTTCAGATCAATGCCGAACCTGTCTCTCAGAGGAGACGACAGCTGGCCCGAACGCGTCGTCGCTCCGACCAGCGTGAAATTCTTGAGTTTGAGACAGATCGAAGTCGCCGCAGGCCCCTGCCCGATTATGATGTCGATCTGCTTGTCTTCCATCGCGGGATAGAGGATCTCCTCGATGGACCGGTTCATCCTGTGGATCTCGTCGATGAACAGGATGTCGTTCTCGTTCATGTTCGTCAGGAGCGCGGCCAGATCCTTCGGTTTTTCTATGGCGGGGCCGGACGTCTTTCTCAGGGTCGAGCCCATCTCGTTTGCGATGATCGCCGCGAGCGTCGTCTTGCCGAGTCCCGGAGGGCCGTGGAGCAGGACGTGATCCAGCGGTTCTCCGCGCTTTCTCGCGCCTTCGATGAAGACCTCCAGATTACGTTTTGCCTTCTCCTGACCGATGTACTCGGAGAGGGTCTGCGGACGCAGGCTGTATTCCTTTTCGTCTTCGCTTATAACTGAGGTGGAAAGCAGCACTTCTCCCCTGTCGGCGTTTCTCCCCTCGTCGCTGTAATCTATACTCATCTGATATCCTCCCGCATCCTACTTCTTCACGCTGTTCTTCAGCACTTCGCGGATGATGTCCTCCGTGGTCATCCCCGCGGTATCCATCCCTCTCATGGCCGCGTTTATCTCCGCGGGTGAGAAACCCAGCACTGCCAGAGCCGCCGCAGCGTCGTTCTGAGCCGTTCCTGCGGACGTGATTACTGACGGGCCTTCTCCCGCTCCGAGCGCAGCCGATTCCTTCGACATCTTGTCCTTGAGCTCGAGTATGACGCGCTGGGCAATGCGCTTTCCTATGCCGGGCGCGGCAGTCAGGACGCGCTCGTCGCCGTTTATAACCGCCATGGCGAGTCCTTCCGGCGTCGAAGACGACAGTATGGAGAGCGCCGCTTTCGGCCCCACTCCGGACACGGAGATCAGCATCTCGAAGCACCGCTTCTCGCTGATATCGTAGAACCCGTAGATGTCGAAAGCGTCCTCCCTTATGTTGCAGTACGTATAGAGCTTCGCCTTCTCTCCGGTCCGGAGCCGGGACATGGTGTTGAGCGTCGTATTGCAGGAGTAGCCGACTCCCCCCACGTCGATGACCGCGAGGTTCTGCTCGAGCAGCGCGACTTTACCCTCTAGATAGTAGAACATGTGCCTTCTCCTCCCAGATTCATTACGGAATTGGCAAACCTCGCGTGGCAGATGGCTATCGCCAGCGCGTCAGCGGCGTCGTCCGGCTTCGGAACGGACTCGAGATCCAGCATGCGGCGGACCATCTCCATCATCTGTTTCTTCTCCGCCCGGCCGTATCCGGCTATCGCCAGCTTGACCTGGAGCGGCGTGTATTCGAACATGGGCACGCCCTTCTCCTCTCCGGCAAGGATTATGACGCCCCTGCCATGGGCGACGGAAATGCCCGTCGTGATGTTGGTATTGAAAAACAGCTGTTCTATAGCGATCGCGTCTGGCCTGAAGGTGTCGATCAGCTCGCAGATATCGCTGTGGATCTGCCGCAGACGTACCGAGAGCCTGAGCCCCGCCGGCGTCGTCACTGCACCGTACCGGACCACCTGTTGGGCGCTTCCCTCCGCC
This sequence comes from Oscillospiraceae bacterium, assembly GCA_017619535.1. Classification (GTDB taxonomy): domain Bacteria; phylum Bacillota; class Clostridia; order Oscillospirales; family Oscillospiraceae; genus RGIG8048. Next base: position 17,014 of record JAFZSD010000003.1, read on the forward strand.
TTTATGACTCCGAAACCCACCGTCGCTATACCGGGGTCTATGCCCAGAATGATCATTGTTCCTCCCGCGGCCGGCGGCCGCTGCACTCTCAATTGTTTCCGTTACCGATTTTACCATATCAGGCGGCCGAATACAACAATGACGCCCCGTTTCGGTACAGTTCCGGCGAAAACGATTGTTTTTGTTTTTTCTGTCTGTTATCATGTATGTATATGGGAATGATATATTGAGATCAACAGGGGATCAAATAGAAGAAGAGGAATCTAAAGGATTGAAGGTGGAACGTATGTCTGGCAAAGAATTCGACGTAAAAGCTCAGAAAAAAGTCTTCAAGCCGGCCAGCCTCATGGGTCCGCGAAGCGGTCTGCCCATGGTCGTGGAATCCGGCGAAGACGGCACTATCACCCGCATCAGACCTCTGCATTACGATGAATACACCGATTTTGACAGCAAACGCCCGTGGAAGATCGAGGCCCGCGGCTCATCCTTCGAGCCGCCGCGGAAGACCCTGCCGGGCTGCTACTACACCGCATATAAAAAACGCGTATATTCCAACAACCGTGTGAGATATCCCATGAAGCGCGTCGACTGGGATCCTAAAGGAGAGCGCAATCCCCAGAACCGCGGCAAGAGCAAGTATGTCCGCATCTCATGGGACGAAGCCGCCCAGCTCATCGCCGACGAGCTTCTCAGGGTCAAGGATAAATACGGGATGTCCGCGGTACTTGCGGAAGCCGACATGCACGGCGAGGGCAAGCACGTCGCTCCGTCCCACGGCTGTATGAACAGGCTCCTGTCGCTGCTCGGCGGCTACACCGTTCAGATGCGCAACCAGGACTCCTGGGAGGGCTGGGGCTGGGGCTCCAAGAACGTCTGGGGAGGCGAGCCCGTCGGTCAGATCAAGCCCGCGGGCAACCAGTGGCCGGATATAGCGAAGAACACCCAGATGCTCCTCTGCTGGGCCGGCGACCCCGAGTCGACCGCTGTCGGTTTCGAGGGCTACATGGCCAGCCGTCTCAGCCAGTGGCTGCACACTCTGGGCATCAAGTTCGTCTATGTTGACCCGGCGCTCAACTTCTCGGGCTGCTATCTCGCGGACAAGTGGATACCCGTCCTGCCCAACACAGACGCCGCGCTCTATCTCGCGATAATCTATACGTGGCTCGTCGAGGACAGCTACGATAAAGAGTATGTAAAGACCCACGCTGTGGGATACGACGAATTCTTTGATTATGTCCTCGGCAAAGTCGACGGCGAGCCGAAGACTCCCGAATGGGCTTCCGGCAAGTGCGGAGTCCCGGAGTGGACGATAAAGGCTCTCGCCCGGGAATGGGCCAAAAAGGTGACTTCCGTGGCCATCGGCAACGGAGGTCCCGGCATCCGCGGTCCCCACTCCACCGAGCCCGCCCGTCTCCAGTCCATATGCCTCGGCATGCAGGGGCTCGGCAAGCCCGGCCGCCATCAGGCAAAGTGGCTCGAATGGCACAACTACACCGAATACCCGCTCCCCTTCCAGGGCGAAGAGAAATCCACCATCGCCCACAGGGCCGAAGTCGTCAGGCCGCCCGAACCCTCCCCCGAGGAACAGGCGCGCCGTGAGGAGAACCTCAAAAAACTCCTGGCGGCGGGCGAGATGGAGGCGTATCTCCATCAGGACGGCCAGCTCAAGGGCAACTACAGGCTCACCAAACAGCAGGCCGAGATACCGGAACTGGCGGAGCTTCTGAAGACGATGGACAACGCCCCTCTCCAGGAGATCCCGAAATGCATGCTCCACGACGCCATACTCAAAGACCACATCGAATGGTGGGGCCTCTACTCTTTCTGCGGGCCGGCCAGCGAACAGTGGGAAAAGCACTGCTTCCCCGCCCCCGGCTGCTCCAAGATCCACATGATCTGGACCGACTGCCCCTGTCTCGTCACCTGCTGGAACGACGGCTTCAGCATGGTCAAGGCGTTCCGCAGCGATGAGATCGAATGCGTCGTCGCACAGCACCCGTGGCTCGAGAACGACTGCTACCTCGCGGATATCATCCTACCAGTCGCAACGATGTACGAGATGGAGGATATCGCCGACGAGGAAGGCAGCGGCATACTCCCCTGCGTCTACCACGAATACCCCGCCTGTCCGCCTGTGGGAGAATCCCGCGACGACTTCGACTGCGTCGCTGCCGTCGCTAAAAAGATAAGCGACGACGTTTACCAGGCGTACACCGGCAACGAGACTTCTGTCCAGAAGTGCGTAGAGCTCTTCTGGCAGGGCTCGAACGTAGCCCATCTGGACAAGGACGACGATTTCCACAAGAAGGATATATTCTTCATACCGTTCAAGCCCGGCCAGCTCGACGTGCCTCCCGGCATCAAGCCCTTCGCCGACGATCCTGCGGCGAACCCGCTGACCACGCCCACCGGCCTTCTTGAATTCACGTCCACGGCTCTCAAGGAGCACTTCCCGGACGACGAGGAGCGCCCGCCCTATCCGAAGTGGATCGAGAAGAGCGGTTCTCACGACGAGTCCCTCTCCAGCGAGCGCGCGAAGAAGTATCCGCTGCTCTGTATGTCCAACCACGGCAGATGGCGCTTCCACGCGAACCTCGACGACATCACCTGGATGCGCGAGGTGCAGACGATGAAGATCCGTGCGAAGGACGGATATCAGTACGAATCGATGTGGATAAACCCGAAGACTGCTAAAGAACGCGGCATCGAGTTCGGCGACATCGTCAAAGTCTATAACGAGCGCGGCACCGTCATCTGCGGCGCATACGTCACTGAACGTCTGGTGCCTGGGGCGGTCTATGTGGACCACGGCAGCCGTTTCGACCCGATCGACGCCGAGAATCTTGACCGCGGCGGCGCCATAAACCTCATCACGCCTCACAACAACATATCCCAGAAGGCCACCGGAATGGTCGTCTCAGGCTTCCTCGTGGAGTGCGAAAAGGTCACCGACGAGGAGATGGCCGAGTGGAAGCGCAGATACCCGGATTCGTTCGCCAGAAAGGTCGACGAGGGATGCGGCGCCTGCCTCGACGGCTGGCTGATAAAGTAAACAGGAGGTATACGAGATGTCAAAAGTATTCCTTATAGACGTATCCAGATGCAACGGATGCTATAACTGCCAGTTCGCGTGCAAGGACGAGCACTGCGGAAACGACTGGACCCCCTATGCGAAGCCCCAGCCGGACATAGGACAGTTCTGGATGAAGCTGACAGAACACGTCCAGGGCACAATCCCGAAGGTGAAGATCCATTATGTGCCCCAGCTGTGCAATCACTGCGACGACCCGGCATGTATGCCTGTCTGCCCGGTGGAGGCGATCTACAAGCGCCCCGACGGA
>JAFZSD010000016.1 GCA_017619535.1 Oscillospiraceae bacterium
CTTGCGAAGCCGCTGGTCGACCTGATATACGGCGGAGGCGAATTCGACGCTTTCTCCGTCGGCATAACCTCCCGGGCGCTCGTCTTCTCCGCTCTGGGGATGCCGGGTTATGCGGTGCAGGCAGTCGTCTGCCGCGCATACTTCGCCGAACAGAACGGACGGATACCGCTCCTTGCGGGTCTGGCGTCCATAGCGGTTAACATAATCCTGTGCATCGCGCTCATCGGACCGCTAGATGTCGCCGGGCTTGCCCTCGCGTCTGCGGTGGCCATAACCGTAAATGCGGTGCTCCTTCTCATCCCTCTCGGGAAGCGGGGCTTCAGGCTCTCCGGAAAAGACGCTGCGGCCACTGCAAAGTCTGTGCTTTCGGCTCTCATCATGGCTGCTGCGGTATGGGGCGTCCGGTCTGCGCTGGGCGCATCCGCAGGCAAGATAGCGGCCGTGCTCGTGCCTGTCGCCGCGGGCATCGCAGTCTATTTTGCGGCAACTCTGCTGCTTCGTCTTGAAGAAGCGGGGGTCGTCGCCGGTATGGCTTCAAAACTATTCTCAGTGAAAAAGGGATCGTAATATGCAGGAAGTATTCCGAAACAGTCTGTTATATCGGGTCTTTTCGGCCGTCTTCGCGTGGTTCTCACGCCAGTGGCGCGAAAGTCCCGTCATACGCTGGTTCCTCACGCCGGGCCTCGGCCGTGCGATGACGGAAAGCAGCGTCTTTTCGCGTATTTCAGGGGCTTTGCGGCGGAAGTACTGCGCGCTGTTCAGTGTTCTGCAGCTGGACCGGATCACCGAGAACAGCATCTTCCGCATCCCGTTCCTGTGGAATCTTCTTCCTTTCGCGCTGGCACCGATCCTCCCCACGGCCGCTGTCATCGTCCTCGCCGTTGCGGGCATATTCTCGATCCTTCTCTGCTTCGGCACCGAGCCCGACCGAAAGGCCGTTTACTCTCCTGCAAACAAGTTCATAGTTTTGTACGTGATCGTCTATATAGTCGCCGTATTCGCTTCCGTGACGATATCGGGAAGCCTGTACGGCGGGATGGTCACCGTGCTGTTCGTCCTCTACTCCCTGGCGCTGATGAATTCGGTGTCCACGCGCAGACAGATAAACATAGTCATATGGACGATCGTCCTCTGCGGAGCGCTGGTCTCTGCCTATGGCATTTACCAGTACGTCTTCGGCGCCAACGGAGCTGCCGCCTGGATAGACGACGATATGTTCTCGGATATATCCACCCGCGTATACTCCACTCTCCAGAACCCCAACGTGCTCGCCGAGTATCTGCTCCTGGTGATACCCTTCGGAGTGGCGGGAGTGCTCGCAGAAAAAGGCGTCCTGCCGAAGATCATCTTCCTGGGCTGCACTGCCGCGATGTGCCTGTGCATGGTGCTCACGTTCTCCCGCGGCGGCTGGCTCGGTCTGATCTTCGCTGCGGCTGTCTTCTTTATCATCCTCGACAGGCGCTTCATACTGGTCGGTCTTGCCGCTTTGGTAGCGCTCTATTTCCTGCTTCCGGATACGATAATCAACCGCTTCACCAGCATCGGCAACATGGCCGATACTTCCACGTCATACCGCTTCTCGATATGGATGGGCAGCATATCGATGCTGCGGGACTACTGGTTCTGCGGAATCGGCCCGGGGACCGAAGCGTTCAACATGATATATCCGTCCTACAGCTATAACTCCGCCGTGGCGCAGCATTCTCATAACCTCTATCTTCAGATAACCTGCGACAGCGGCGTATGCGGGATCCTCCTGTTCCTGCTCATAATCTTCCACAGTTTCAAGAACGTCTGCTCGGCGCTCTCGAAGACGGGGGACAGAAAGACCAGGCTTTACCTCAACGCATCGCTGTCGGGCATCGTCGGCTTTCTCGTGCAGAGCATGACCGACTACTCGTTCTATAACTACCGTGTCATGCTGATGTTCTGGGCGTTCATAGCTTTCGGTGCAATCCTGGCGCGGCGCGACTCCCTGCCGGAGGTATGATCTTGATCAGAGTACTGAACGTAATAAGCGACACCAATATCGGAGGCGCGGGCCTGTCGCTTCTCAACTACATAAAAAACCGCGGACCGGATTTTGAAGTATCCGCCGCTCTCCCGAAGGGAAGCATGCTCACTTCCCGGCTCGCTGAACTCGGCGTGCGGTGTTATGAGACGAACGGCATCTCAGACAGGTCCCTGGATCTGTCGGCTGTGCGCGAACTAAAGAAGATAATCCGCGAATACGATCCGGATATCGTCCACACGCACGGGGCTATGGCGGGCCGTATCGCCGCGCGTCTGTGCCGCAAGGCTGTTGTCTTCACGCGGCACTCGGCGTTTCCCCTCTCCCCCAGACTGACTCACGGCCCCGGGAAACTAATTTACGGAACCCTCAGCAACACCCTCGCCGACCGCGCCATCGCGGTATCCCCCGTCTGCCGCGACGACCTGATCTCCGGCGGCATGGACCCCCTGAAGATCGATGTCGTACTCAATGGAACCGATCCGCTCCCCGTTCCCGACAGCGAGCGGCGTGCGGAGGCCAGGCGGCTCTTCGGAGTGGAGAACGCTGGATTCACCGCCGGGATCCCCGCACGGATCGAGCCGTACAAAGGCCATATATACATCCTCGAGGCGGTGCGGACGCTCCTGGACCGCGGAAAGGACCTTACGGTGCTCATCGCCGGGACCGGTACGGCCGAAAACGCCGTAAGAGCAAAGGCGGATGAACTGGATCTGGGGGATCATGTCCGTTTTCTCGGCTTCGTATCTGACACCGAATCCTTCTATTCGGCGCTGGATCTGCAGCTCAACGCCTCGTATATCGAGGCGACCAGCATGTCGCTCATCGAGGGCATGAGCATGGGGCTCCCCGCGGTGGTCAGCAGTTCCGGAGGCAATCCGGCCGTCATCGAAGACGGGGTGAACGGTCTTATCTTCCCCACCCGCGACAGCGCCGCTCTTGCGGACCGCATCGAAAAGATAATGGACTCTGCCGAGCTTCGACGGACCCTGTCCGACGGTGCTCTGGATGTCTTCCGCAGAAGATTTACCGGCGCCGCTTTCGCACGCGGCGTTGAGGATACATATATGAAAGCATTGGAGGGACGAGCTAATGGAAGATAACGCTCCGAACCGCAGGATAAAAGTAAAGCTCAACATCTTTGACATCGTAATAATCTGTCTTGCGATCGCAGCAGCTGCCGCGTTCTACTTCATTTTCAGCGGCGCATCGGCCGCGGGAGTGACGTCGCAGCAGTCGACCGTCCGGTACACCGTCCAGCTCGACAGCGCGCCTGACGGCACTGCCGATCTGATCGACATCGGCGACGCGCTGCAGGAAAACGTCAAGAAGTTCAGCATCGGCACCGTCACCGGCGTGGAGTTCTCTCAGGGCACAACGCTGACGGAAGACCATGAAAACGGCTGCTTCATCGACACACCCGTTCCCGGCTATGAGAGCATACGTATCACGATAGAAGCGCCCGCAGTCGAGACCGACAGAAACATAACCGTCGGCGGCGGTTTCGTGGTACGCGTCGGAGCCCCAGTCAGCGTGACCGGTCCGGGATATGCCGGAGGCGGATACATAGTTGAGATCGAAAGGGGCGACGGCTGATATGAAGAAACGGATCATTGACGAACAGGGCCGGATCTTCGGAACAATAAGCGTCGTAGACGTCATAGTCATCATCCTTGCCCTTGCCCTTATTGCGGCAGTATACGCGAAGTACCATGTCCTCGACAAAACCAGCAGCGACGCGCCCACCGATGAGATCACGTATCAGGTAAAGGTAAGTTCCGTACGCCTGATCGCAACGAACACCCTGCGCGCAGGCGACACCCTGTACTCGTCCACTGGAACGAATCTCGGCGTCATCACGAACGTGGATATCCAAGACGCGCAGCGCAATGTTGCTCTCAGCAACGGGAAGCTCGTGAAAGGGCCTGTCGAGAACAGGTGCGATGTCTATATCACGATGAAGGCGCCTTGTATGAAAGTGGACGGAAGGTATTTCGTCAATCAGACTTATGAGATAAACGTGAACTCCGAACGCGACCTGCTCACAAAGTACAACACCTTCAGGGGGACCATCGTCAGCATAACAGAATGAAAAGAAAGATCCTAATGGCCGCCATGGGTATGGATATCGGCGGCGCTGAAACTCATATAGCGGAGCTGTCCGCGGAATTAGAAAAACGCGGCTGCGATGTGATCGTCGCTTCAAACGGCGGATCCTACGTTCCGATGCTGGAACGAAGCGGTATCCGTCATTTTGACGTGCCCATGAACAGGCGGGCCGTCATACCGATGCTGAGTTCCCTGTTCCGCCTGCGCAGGATAATCGCCGATGAGAGGCCTGATATCGTCCACGCTCACGCCCGCATCCCGGCTTTCCTCTGTTCGATACTCCACAGATTCATGAGATTCCACTTTATTACGACGACACACGGCATCTATGCTTCTGAAGGACTTATCGGCCGGCTCACGTCCTGGGGCGAGAAATCAATCGCCGTATCCGAGGATGTCAGGAACTACCTCATAAAGCTCTACGGCATCGATCCGGACAACATCTTCATGACCGTCAACGGGATCGACACAAGCCGTTTTTCCCCTGATACCGACGTTTCCCCTATAAGGGAAGAATTCGGTATCCCGTCGGGTTCTCCGGTGATCTGCCATGTAAGCAGACTCGACGGCGAAAGCTCTCTTGTTGCCCGTCAGCTCATCGAGGCCGCCCCGTCTGTCAGCGAGCTGCTTCCCTCTTCGGTCACAGTGGTCATCGGAGGCGGCGAGCTCTTCGGCGAACTCAAGGCGCTGGCGGACCGTGTCAACGAAAAACTCGGCCGCAAGGCCGTGATAATGACGGGTCCGCGAACAGATGTCGAGCGCATCCTCCCCGTCTGCGGCTGCTTCGTTGGAGTATCCCGCGCTGCTCTTGAGGCCATGGCCTGCCAGAAGCCCGTCATACTCGCCGGCAACCAGGGATACATCGGGGTCTTTTCGCCGGACCGTCTCGAGGAAGCGACAGAGACGAACTTCTGCTGCCGCGGATGCGCCATGCCTACTGCGGAACTCCTTGCGGACGATATTGCCCGTGTCTTTTCCATGTCCGATGAAGAACGCAGCTTTCTCGGTATCTGCGGACGCACGCTGGTCTCTGAGCGCTACTCTGTGGGCGCCATGACCGACAGCTGCGCAAGAGCTTACGATTCCCTTTATCAAAAAGAATACAGGGTCGTCATGAGCGGTTACTACGGTTTCGGAAACTCCGGCGACGAAGCGATCCTCCAGGCGATACACAACAGCATACACTCTCCCGGACGTCTGTCCGTCACAGTCCTTACGAACAACACGAAATTCACACGCCTCCGCTACGGCTATAAAGCGGTATACCGTTACAGCCCGGTCCAGGTCATACGCGCGCTGTGGCGATGCGATGCGCTCATATCCGGAGGCGGAAGTCTGCTGCAGGATCACACATCGACCCGCAGCCTTCTCTATTATCTGTCTACCATCGGTCTGGCAAAGCTGCTTGGGAAAAAAGTCATGATCTACGCCAACGGCATAGGTCCTGTCTCCAGACCTATGAACCGGCGCCTCGTGCGGCGAGCTGTCGAGAGCGTTGACGCTGTGACGCTGCGCGACGCCAATTCCGCAGCGGAACTCCGCAGCATGGGTGTCACCCGGGAAGACATCGTTGTCACATCCGATCCTGTCTTCAACCTTGAGATCTCTGAAGAAGGCGACGATGCATCTCTTCTCTCATATTTCGGAATACCCGCCGACAGGCCTTTCGTCGCGGTATCCGTCAGAAACTGGTCCGGCACCGACCGTCTGGCAGCCGAGCTCGCATCTCTGTGCGACAGGATTTACGAAGGTTATGGGATGAACGTGGTCTTCTTCGTGATGCAGCCCAAAAATGACGAGGAGATCACGGCACACATCAGGAGCCTCATGCACTGCACCTCGTTCCAGGTCGGGGGCGTGCAGAGCTCGTCCGATCTCATACGCGTCATCGGAAAAGCCGATCTTATGATCGCTATGCGTCTGCACGCCATCATCTTCTCCGCCAGGGAGGCCGTGCCCACCGTCGGTATAGTCTACGACCCGAAGGTGGACTCGTATCTTGAAATGCTCGGCATGCCGTCCGTAGGCGGTGTCGACGATTTCAGCGCGCAGCAGGCTTTTTCAGTTGTATCCGGTGTTCTTGAGCATCACTCTGAAGTAGAAAGTTCTCTGCGCGGAAGGCTTGCTGAGCTCAGAAAAAGCGAACTCGCCAATACAAGGATACTGTGGGAGATGCTCGAAAAGCCTCCTGTAAGAAAAAGATAAACAAATCCTGCGAACAGGCCCGGAGATAAACTACCGCCGCAATGCAGATATTCGCATTGCGGCGGTATTTTTATGCAGATCGTTCAGTTTACTCTCCGTGCAGTTCGGTCTGCCCGGCCGCAAGGCTCTTCGGCACGTCGAGTATGCGCTGGTTTGCGCTGCCCCGCCACTTCAGGCTGAGGCTCCTCTGGGCCAGTATGAACCGGCCGTCCACCAGCACGTCCGTAAGCTTAAGAAGATCCATCACTTCCGGCTGTTTTTCCGCCTTTTTGATAAGCTCCTCGAACGTATATCCTGAATATGCCCAGACGTTCAGCCCGTTATCGCGCGCGGCTTTGGCTATTACGGCGCAGTCCCCTGCCTGTTCGAACGGTTCGCCGCCCGAAAAGGTTATGCCGTCGGTCAGCGGGTTCGACAGCAGTTTTCTGATTATCTCGTCCGTGCTCATCTCGCTGCCGCCGCCAAAGTCGTGGGTCTCGGGGTTGTGGCAGCCCTCGCAGTCGTGGGGACATCCCTGCGTAAAGAGCGTGAAGCGGAATCCCGGTCCGTCGACTATCGAGTCCTGTATCATACCTGCTATGCGCATATGTGTCACTCCTTCAATCACTCACGGGGCAGGCAACCGCCCGCCCCGTGTCAAAAAGGTATTAATCCGCGTCCTCAGATATCGTGTTTGACGCGGTCGTGCTCCTCGGCGCGCTTTGCGTTATTGAAACGGTCCAGCGTTCCAACGAGGTAGCCCGTGATGCGCCTGATGCGCTCGAAACCGATCTCAGCGTCTTTCTCCTTGCGGCCGCAGTGCGGGCACTCGTCCTTGATAATTCCGGTATAGCCGCAGACAGGGTCGCGGTCGACCGGATGGTTGACGGAGCCGTATCCTATTCCGCACTTTTGCATGTAGCGGATTATCTTCTCGAACGCCTCGAGGTTGTCCAGCGGATCGCCGTCCATCTCGATGTAACTGATATGTCCTGCGTTCGTGAGTGCGTGATAGGGCGCTTCTATGCGGATCTTGTCGAAGGCGCTGATCGGATAATAAACAGGCACATGGAAACTGTTGGTGTAGTAATCTCTGTCGGTCACTCCGGGGATCACGCCGAAACGCGCCTTGTCCATCTTTACGAAGCGGCCGGAAAGGCCCTCCGCCGGGGTGGCGAGCAGAGAGAAGTTGAGATTGCGCTTCTTGCTCTCCTCATCGCAGCGGGCGCGCATATGGCTGATGATATCGAGGCCGAGGTTCTGCGCACGTTCATCCTCGCCGTGGTGCGTGCCGATGAGGCACTTGAGCGTCTCGGCAAGGCCGATGAAACCGATGGACAGCGTGCCGTGCTTGAGCACTTCACGTACTTCGTCGTTCCAGGAAAGCTTGTCGCTGTCGATCCAGACGCCCTGGCCCATGAGGAACGGGTAGTTGTAGACGTGCTTGCGGCACTGGATCTCAAAACGCTCTAGGAGCTGATCGACGACGAGATCCATCTTGTGGTCGAGGTCCTCGAAGAACC
>JAFZSD010000017.1 GCA_017619535.1 Oscillospiraceae bacterium
CATCGCCATGAGCTCGGCGCAGGGCGCGGTGAAGCAGTATTCATATGTCTCCACCTTCCAGCTGCTTCTGAACATCTCCGGACAGCCGACCTATTTCATGGCGCTCAAGGACGCGTCGAGCCTCGTCAAGATGTACGCCATGGTCAACGTCCAGCAGTACCAGATAGTCGCGACAGGCAACACCGTCGCCGAGTGCGAATCCGAGTACATCAGGATGCTCATCCAGAACAAGATAATTCCCGACGGATCGGATACGGGACCGATCTCGGATACGGAAACGGTATCCGGGACCATCTCAGAGATAAGATCGGCTGTCCTCGACGGGACGACCTACTATTACATCAGCCTTGCTGACGAAGATGGGTATTACAGAGTCAGCGCCGCCGAGTGTGAGATCGCCGTTATCCTGAACGCCGGCGACAAGGTGACCGTTGAATACGCAAGATCCGATGGAAAGATACAGGAGGCAGTCTCGCTGACTTCCCCGTAACACAGTGATATCCGGAGGCAAACCAATTGTCGGAAATAATGCAGAAACTCTATATCGAACCGACCTCGCGCTGTAACCTGCACTGCAAGATGTGTTTTCGGGAGACGTGGGTAGGGGAGAGTTTTCAGGATATGGATATGGAGGTGTTCATGAACGCCATGGACACCATGCCGGATTCCGTCGAGACGGTGTTCTTCGGCGGAATGGGCGAGCCGATGTTCCATCCGCGATTCTTCGAAATGCTGGAGACGGCGAAGAAAAAAGGAAAGCGGGCGGAGCTCCTGACAAACGGAACGCTTCTCACCAGAGAAAACAGCGAAAGGCTCCTCCAGCTCAAACTCGACCGGCTGTGGATATCCGTAGACTCTCTTTCGGAAAAGGAAGGAGAGCACAAGGGCCATACGCCCTCGGTGAACAAGAACATAGAGATCTTCAACAAGCTGCGGGCGGTGTACGCGCCCATCAACAGATCAGGTTCTTCATCGTCGGGCGAATCCCTTATGGCATGCAGGCTGGGGATCGCGTTCGTCATCATGAAGAGCAACGTTGCGGACCTCAAAAACCTTCCGGAATACGTGCGGAAGAACTGGGTCAACGACGTGAACATATCCAACCTCCTGCCGACGGACCCGAATGCGCAGGACGAGGTGCTGTACGAGCGGCTGCTGGGCGCTGATCTTCATTGCGACTCTGTGGACGAGTCGCGCGCCAGGATAAGCATACCGTATATGGACTGGAACGACCCCGTGGCGTGCGAGGCGACCAGCGTGCTCCTCGGCGCTTACGCGGACATCTCGATCGGCCAGCAGCTCCTGCGCCGCAAGAACAGGTGGTGCAGATTCATCGAGGAGGGAAACTGCTTTGTAAGGTACGACGGCGACGTGTCGCCGTGCATGATGCTCCTGCACAGCGCCAGATCGCAGCTTTACAGCGACAAGCGCATGATATGGCATCACTCGTTCGGGAACGTCCGCAGCGAGCGCCTCGACGATATATGGGCGGGCGAAGAGTACAAGGCGTTCCGGGAACGCGTGCGGGGATTCGAGTTTTCGCCGTGTCTGCGCTGCGGCGGCTGCGACAACAGGCTCGAGAACTGCGAAGACTGTTTCGGAAACGGCGCGCCCACGTGCGGCGGCTGTTTATGGTCCGAGGGCATCATAACGTGCCCTTGACCGCATAAAAGTCGGGGAGAAAGAAAACGTATGGCAACACTGGCAAAGGACAAACAGGAGATATTCGAGTCGCTTCCCATCCCGAAGGCTGTGGCGAAGCTGGTGGTACCGTCGGTGCTGAGCCAGCTCGTGACGCTCATATACAACATAGCGGACGCCTTTTTCATCGGCCGGCTCGGAGATCCGTTCCAGATGGCTGCGATGACTGAGGCTACTGTGATCATGTTCATCCTCATCGCCGTGACGAACCTCTTCGGCGTGGGCGGAGGCAGCTATATCTCCAGACTCCTCGGCGCAAAGAGGGACGACGAGGTCAAGCATGTCTCGACATTCAGTCTTTATGTAGGCCTGATAGCGACAGCAGTCGTGCTGGCCCTGCTGATGATATTCATGCAGCCGTTCCTCACTCTCATCGGCTCGAGCGCAGTCACCAGGGATTACAACTATCAGTATATATTCTGGGTCGGCATAGTCGGCGGCCTGCCCACGGCGGCCTCGATGCTGTTTGCGCACCTTCTCAGGAGCGAGGGACACGCAAAACCCGCGGGCATAGGAGTCGCCGCGGGCGGAGTGCTGAACATCATACTCGACCCGATATTCATATTGGTTTTCGGCATGGGCGTCAAGGGCGCGGCGATAGCGACGATGCTCTCAAACGTATTCTCGCTTGTTTACTATATAGTCGTCTTCATACGTCTCCGGGGAAAGACGGTGCTCCTGCTCAACCCGAAGTACACGTCCGTGCGCTGGAAATACGTAAAGCCGACGCTGGCGATCGGTCTGCCAGCGTTCTTTGCGACGGTGCTGACTGCCTACGGCACCATGCTGACGATAAAGCTTATGGCCGGCTACGGCGACTACGAGGCCGCGGCCTTCGGTGTAGTAAAAAAGCTGGATCTGCTGATGTACTACATATGCGTCGGCATATCCTACGGAGTGCTGCCGCTGATCGCATACAACTACTCCGCGGGGAACTATAAGAGGATGAACAAGGCCCGCAACGCAGCGCTGCTGGTCGCTGTCGGCGCCGGTATCATCTACACCGCGGCAGGTACGCTCATCCCTGAAAAGCTTGTGAGGTTCTTCATTGACGATGATCTTACTGTGGCCATCGGCGCTGTGGTCATAAGCATCGAGTGCCTGTCCACGCCGCTCATGACGATAAACGACATCTTCGGCACGGTGTTTCAGGCAATGGGAAAAGGAAAACAGTCGATGCTGCTGATGCTGTGCAGAAACGGCATCGTACGGATCCCGCTCATCCTGATTATGAACAAGATGATCGGGATGCTGGGCATCGTCTGGTCACAGTTCGTAACGAACGTCATAATGCTCGCTATCACCTTCCTTCTTTACGGGATGCTCATCAAGAGGCTGAAAGCGGAACAGGAGGAGCGGGAGCGAGAGCAAGAGCTGGAAAATACGGTACAATGACTATTTGTTTTTGCACGTATTTGATGTATAATTAATAATGGTCAATGACCGCAGTCCGCTGTTGGGAGGCGCTGAAATTGAAAGTTACGTTCCTGGGTGCTACACATGAAGTCACCGGAAGCTGCACGCTTCTGGAGGTCGCCGGCAAATACTATCTCGTAGATTGCGGCATGGAGCAGGGAAGAGATACGTTCGTCAACCAGGAGATACCCGTGCCCGCCGGGCAGATAGATTTCGTTCTGCTCACTCACGCACATATAGACCACTCCGGAAAGCTCCCCCTCCTGTGCAAGAACGGGTTCAAGGGCTCCATATTTGCAACGACGGAGACCTGCAACCTCTGCGACATTATGCTGAAGGACAGCGCCCACATCCAGGAGTTCGAAGCCGAATGGCGCAACCGCAAGGGCAAACGCGCCGGCGATTCGGAATACGAACCGATGTACACCATGGAGGACGCGGAAGAGGCGATCAGAAGGCTTCATCCCTGCAGTTACGGCGAGATGATAGAAGTCAGCGAGGAAGTATCCGTTCGTTTCACGGACGTGGGACACCTTCTGGGCTCCGCCTGCATAGAAGTATGGCTCACCGAGGACGGCGTTACGAGAAAAATGCTGTTCAGCGGCGATATAGGCAACACTAACCAGCCGATAATCAGGGACCCGCAGCCCGTTGAAGGCGCGGACTATGTCGTTATCGAGTCGACCTACGGAAACAGATATCACGACAAATCAGGTCCTCATGTGGAGACCCTTGCGAAGGTCATACAGAGGACGCTCGACCGCGGCGGAAACGTGGTGATACCGTCCTTTGCGATAGGACGCACGCAGGAGATGCTGTATTTCATCCGCGAGATCAAGGAGCGGGGCCTCGTTAAGGGGCACGACGGCTTCCCGGTCTACGTCGACAGCCCGCTGGCGAACGAGGCGACGGGCATATTCCTCCAGACCGACACCTCGTGTTTTGACGACGAGACGAGAGAAGTGATCGCGAAGGGCATAAACCCGATAATGTTCAACGGCCTTAACGTAGCCGTGAGCAGCGAAGAATCGAAGGCCATTAATACTGACAAGACCCCGAAAGTCATCATATCCGCCAGCGGAATGTGTGAAGCGGGCCGTATCAGACACCATCTCAAGCACAATCTCTGGCGGCCGGAGTGCACGGTGCTCTTCGTCGGCTATCAGGCCGTCGGGACTCTCGGGCGCAGCCTCAACGACGGCGCCAAGACAGTCAAACTGTTCGGTGAGGACATTGCAGTAAAGGCGGAGATAGACGTGCTGGCCGGAAAGAGCGGCCACGCCGACAAACAGGGGCTTTTGGACTGGATAAACGCGCTGTCCCCGAAGCCTAAGCTCGTCTTCGTGAACCATGGCGAGACCGATTCATGCGAGGACTTCACGAAGTGCCTCGAGACAGAGTACGGATACAAGGCGTTCGCCCCTTACAGCGGTACTGTGTTCGATCTTAAGGATGAGAAGTTCCTCGAATGCCCGGAGGGCATCCCGGTCGAGAAGAACACGACCGGCCAGCAGAGGAGCAACGCGACCTATGAAAGGCTTCGCTCAAACGGCCAGCGTCTTATGGATGCCATCAAGAAGGCCGAGGGCATGCCAAACAAGGAGCTTGCCCGCTATGCGAGCCAGATCGAGTCCATTATTTCCAAAATGACTTCCTGAGCATCCCACACCTGACAGAAAAATACACCGTCCGCACCCAAGTGGGCAGCGGACGGTGTTTTCATGTTCAGGGAGGGGTCAGTTCTTGAGGCTGTGCAGAGGAGCGGGTATTTGCCCGCCGCGCGCCACGAAGAGGCTGCTGTCGTTGGTGTTCACCGGCATGACGGGCGCAGAGCCGAGAAGGCCGCCGAACTCTACAGTGTCGCCGACTTTTTTGCCCGGGGCGGGTATTATGCGGACGGCCGTGGTCTTGCTATTCACTACGCCAATCGCAGCCTCGTCGGCGATGATGGCGGAGATCGTTTCTGCAGGGGTGTCGCCGGGCACAGCGATCATGTCGAGACCGACCGAGCATACGCAGGTCATCGCTTCGAGCTTCTCAATACACAGAGCTCCGCGTTTGACTGCGGCGATCATGCCGGCATCCTCTGAGACAGGGATGAACGCACCGGACAGACCTCCGACACGGGAGGACGCCATCACGCCGCCTTTTTTGACGGCGTCGTTGAGAAGGGCCAGCGCCGCGGTAGTACCGTGAGCGCCTACCGACGATAACCCCATGTCCTCAAGTATGTCGGCCACGCTGTCGCCTATGGCCGGCGTTGGCGCCAGTGACAGGTCTACTATTCCGAAAGGAACGTTGAGACGTCTGGACGCTTCCTGGGCGACCAGCTGGCCCATGCGGGTAACGCGGAACGCCGTGCGCTTTATCGTTTCCGCTATAACGTCCAGAGGCTGTCCCTGGAGAGAACTGATCGCGTGGTGGACGACTCCGGGACCGGAGACACCGACGTTTATCACGCACTCGGGTTCACCCTCGCCGTGGAAGGCGCCAGCCATGAAAGGGTTGTCCTCTACGGCGTTCGCAAATACCACCAGTTTGGCGCAGGCCATCCCGCCGGAATCTTCGGTAAGCCCCGCGGCCTCCTTGATGGTCCTGCCCATGATGGCCACTGCGTCCATATTGATCCCGGCGCGGGTCGTGGCGACGTTGACGCTGGAGCAGACACGTTCGGTCTGCGCCAGGGCGCGGGGGATGGAGGCGATGAGCTTTCTGTCGCCGACGGTAAAGCCTTTCTGTACAAGAGCGGAAAAACCGCCTATGAAATTGACGCCTACGTTTTTTGCCGCCCGGTCCATGGCTTCGGCGAAAGGCACGCAGTCGTCCGACTCGCAGCTGCCAGCTAGAAGAGACACCGGGGTGACAGATATACGCTTGTTTACTATCGGTATGCCGAACTCGCTCTCTATGTCCTCGCCGGTCCTTACGAGATTCTCCGCGAGACGGGAGATCTTGTCGTAGATCTTGCCGCAGCTGACGTCTATGTCGGGATGGACGCAGTCCAGAAGGGATATGCCCATGGTGATAGTGCGGATGTCAAGGTGCTGCTGGTCGATCATTTCGATCGTCTGAAGGATCTCACCTGTATTTATCATCGCCCGCGCACCTCAGATCCTGTGCATGGCTTCAAAGATGTCCTCGCGCTGGATGCGTATGGACAGTCCCTCTGCCTCGCCGCGTTCCTTGAGGATATTCGCAAGATCTCCGAAACGGAGCGTACAGGCGGATATGTCGACGAGCATGACCATCGTGAGGTATTCCTGAAGGACGGTCTGGCTTATATCCAGGATGTTTACCTGGAATTCCGAAAGTATGCTGCATACGCCGGCGATTATACCGACGTGGTCCTTGCCAATGACGGTTACTATAGCGCGCAATTTACTGACCTCCTGTTATTTATCTGAAAAATCCAGTTCGTCGAGCGTGAGCTCGAATGCCGGAATGAAGTTTTCAATGTAGTAATCCACCTCCGGCATCCCTAATGCCCGCAGTTTCCGGAGAGTCTGCTCCGCCGCGTTTCTGAATTCGTCGTTACCGGTTTTAAGTTCCTCAAGACACTTTATGTAGGCGGACAGCTTGTCGGCGGCTTTGACTATGGCCTTGACGTCGCCTTCCGCATCTAGGAGCGGGGCGTAGGAGGGACGGAGCTCCTCCGGAAGGGTGGACAGCAGCTTGCGGGACGCTATCGATTCCACCTGCTTGTAAGCCGCCATGATATCCGGATTAAAGTATTTGACCGGAGTCGGCATGTCGCCCGTGAAGATCTCGGAGGCGTCGTGGAAAAGCGCGGCGGAGGCGCAGACGCCGGGATCGCAGGGGATCCCGAAGATGTCGCGGCGGATGACCGCCAGCGCGTGCGCGATCACCGCCACCATGTGCGAATGCTCCTGTACGTTTTCAGTGCTGCTGTTTCGCATGAGCGACCAGCGGCTGATATTCTTCATTCTCGATACGAGGGCGTAAAAACTGTAGTTCACAAATTATCACTCCTGTTCTGGGGGCATAGGATCTGCGGCGGAAGCTTTTGTCACGGCTTTCGTCTTCCACCTTCCGGAGATGTATCGGGTGACGGCCATGATGAGCGCGATGCCCCAGCCTATGGGCGTGGGCACCCAGGCCGCGTTGTACCCGAGAATGCCGACGGCCACGCCGACATAGCCGAGGACCGCACGGGTAAAGAGCGCCGTGAAAGAGACGCCCGACTGGAACGCCACGTCTCCCGCACCCTGGAGCACGCCACAGAAAGACATGTATACGGCAAAGACGATGAAGAATTTGGCAATAAAGCGTATCATCAGAATGCCTCTTCTTGAGGCTTCACCGGTGAGGCTGAAGAACGAGACAAGATTCGGAGCCAGGGTGTACAGAAGCACGCATATCACCAGAGCTGTTACTGCCGCCATTATGAGGGTTGAGACGAGCCCCCGCTTTACGCGGTCAAGCTTGCCGGCGCCGATGTTCTGGCCGGTGAAGTTTGAGAGCGCCGTCTGATAGCCGAATATCGGGAAGAACACAAAACTGTCGACTCGCTGGCTTGCCGTGTAGGCGGCGATGGAAGCCTGGCCGAAACTGTTCACCAGACGCTGCATGGCTATGTTGCCCAGCGCTACGACGCACTGCTGAGCGGCTGCGGGGATACCGAGTTTTAGCATGAGCCGGCACAGCACGGAGTCGAAGTGACGGCCCTCCGCAGGGGAGAAGTAGCGGCGGAGATACCAGTATGAGACCGCAAAGCATACGGCCTGGGCGATGAGGGTGGCGACGGCCGCGCCTGCGACGCCCCAGTGGAAGACGGCCACGAAGAGGAGATCCAGACCGATGTTCATGACCGTCGTCACGAGAAGGAAGTACATAGTCGAGTTGGAATCTCCCACGCCCCGCAGGACGAAGGACGCGGCGTTGTAAAGGAAGCAGAAGAACATACTGCAGGCGAATATCCTGTAGTATATGAGCGATTCGCCGAGGAGATGCTCCGGAACTCCGAGAAGTACTCGGAGAAAGAACTTGGAAGTAAGAAGAGCAAGGACGGTGCATACGACGCCGAGGATCGCAAGCAGAGTCAGCGCCGTGTCTATGACGAGAGGAAGCTCGCTTTTCCGTTTTGCGCCGAAGTACTGTGAGACGACAACGCCTGCGCCTATGGAGGTGCCGATGGCTATGGCCTGCCAGAACATGGTGAGAGGCTGGCACAGACCGACAGACGAGAGCGCCGCCTCGCCGATGTACTTGCCGACGATTATGCCGTCGACGGTTATATACAGTTGCTGGAGCACGTTTCCGGCCATGACCGGCAGGGCGAAGAGGAGTATCTGTTTCCATACGACACCCGATGTCATATCTTTTTTCATGTCAGTTCAGCGCGTCCCCATCGTTATGCATCGTGCTCTCGGCTGAGGGCACGACATCTGTTTTTTTCGTGACAGCCTTTGTTTTCCATTTGCCGGAGAAAAACCGGAGTACGGTCATCAGAGAACCGAGGATCCAGCCTGCCGGGGTGGTGCACCATGCGGCGCTGTACCCGAGGATGCCGACCGCGACCCCGACATAGCCGAGGAGAACGCGTGTGAAAAGCACGGAGAAGGATGCGGCAGACTGGAACGCTAC
>JAFZSD010000018.1 GCA_017619535.1 Oscillospiraceae bacterium
GGAAAAGGATCTCCGTGATATCCGCGTCAGGCACCCGCGCTGCGGAGGCGGTGGATATAGACGGTGAGTGCAGGCTTATCGTGCGGTACGACGACGGAGAAACGGCGGCTCTCTCTTCCGGAGAAATAAGCATACGTTTATGACATTTCTTTAATGAGTGCATAAAGGTACAGCGCGGCGTCCATACGCTGCGCTGTATTTAAATATCCAAATCAGATAATAATCCTTGCAAAACAGTCCGGAATGTCGTATTATATATCCGGAAAGGATGATACATATGAAAACGTCCATCGGCGAGAAACTCAACACCCTGCGCTGCGCCCGGGGCTTTTCACAGAAGAAGGCCGCGGAGCTGCTGCGTGAAGAGGGCATATATGTTACGAATCAGGCAGTCAGCAAATGGGAGACGAATCTGACACAGCCGAATGCCGAACAGTTCCTTGCGCTCTGCCGTATCTACGGCGTGGAAGACGTTATGGAAGAGTTCGGGACGCCTTCAGTCAGGTACGGGAGATCGCTCCTCAATGCGGAAGGCAGAAGGAAGGCTGACGAATACGTAAGACTGCTGATTGCCAGCGGTATGTACGGAGAAAAGAGCACACAGGCGACCCGTACGAAGCGTACGATCTCCGTCTTTAGGCTGGCCGCATCTGCCGGTACAGGCCAGTTCCTGGATTCGGACGACTACGACACAGTGGAGATCGACTCGTCAGTCCCGGAGAACGCGGATTTCGGCGTGCGTCTGGCAGGGGACAGCATGACTCCGCGTTTCGCTGACGGCCAGATAGTTTGGGTGCACCGTCAGGAGACGCTGGAAAGCGGAGAGACAGGTATATTCCTCTACGGAGGGGATGCGTACTGCAAACGCTTCGAACGCGCAGACGGCGCCGTACGGCTCGTGTCGCTGAACGCCGCGTACCCGCCGATAACGGTGAACCCTGAAATGGATCTCCGCGTTTTCGGAAAGGTCGTAGGCTGATAAAAGGACATAAACAAAAAGGGCAGCGCACCATGTGCGCTGCCCTTTTATAATGCCTTGAGTTATTGCTGGGATGATCTGAAATCAAATCAGATTAATACTTGGGGGCGTTGACGTTCAGCCACTCGAGAGCGCCGGTACCGTCGAGGCCGGCAGCATCCATCTCAGCTGCTTTCTCTTTCATGAGCTGGTCAGCGACTTCGAGCATCTCTGCTGCGCACTTCTCGTTCATTTCCTCAACATAGAACTCAGCGCCGGCTTCTTCGATCATCTTGAGAGCATCCGGGTCAGCACAGGCGGAATAGTTGTTGGCAGCCTCTCTGAAGTCGTCACGGGACTTGTCGAAAATGGCCTGAGCTTCGGGATCCATGCTGTTGTAGAGCTCACGGGACATGCTCACGCTGTTCTCGGGGAAGTAGTACGGATGCGTGGTGGCATAATGCGCAACTTCGTAGATGCCGAAGGTGTTGGTGCCGCCGATGGAGAAGAACGCGCCGTCGATGACGTGGAGCTTGATGGACTCGAAGATGTCAGGGGAAGCGACCATGGTGCCGACAGCGCCGGTGCCGTTGACAAAGCTCATGGCGGAGCCGGTTGCACGGATGGTCAGGCCCTTAAGGTCGGACATGCTCTCAACGAACTTGTCGGTGAGGATCCATGCCATGTAGCAGGGAACATATCTGCCAAGTACGTAGAACTCTTCGTCCATGGACTCCGGGAAGGCCTTGGTGTAGTCAGGCATCATGTTGTTGAAAGCCTGGAGGCTCTTGCAGCGGACGCCGCACATGTTGACGAGCTCGCAGTACGGATAAACGCCGGTGTAGAACGCGAAAGCATCCTGAGCAACGTCAATGGTGCCGGTGCGGATTGCATCGAGGCCGGAGCCCATGCCGCAGATAGCGCCGCTGGCGTAGTCCTCAAAGGTGATGCGGCCGTTGGAGTACTCGGTAACCGCTTTCTCCCAGGGCTCGATCAGCGTGTCATAGTAGATGGAGGGCTTGGGGTCCATGATGCCGACGCGGACGACGTACTTCTCAGTGTACTCTTCCTTCGCAGGCTCGGAATCCTTGCCTTCATCTTTCTTGCCTTCGTCTTTCTTTCCATTGTCTGCCGGGGTGTTGTTGCTGGGGGTGTTGTTGCTCGGAGTGGAGTTGCCGCCGCCGCAGGCCGCGAGAACAGCTACGAGCATTACAACCGCGAGGATAATCGCAATGATCTTTTTGGACATGTGTAGTTGCCTCCTGTTAATAGAATTTTTCAGTTATAACGTTTTGCTACACATAGTGCTGAAACAGACTCTTCCAAGTTCCGGAAACGGCATGTTAAATGATCTGTCATGCCGTACGCACGACCGGTGCGTCAAACGCGTCTTCCCAGCGAAACGCCGGCGCGTACGGGGCTGAAAGCCAGTGGCGCCCGAAACTACGCAAGAACCCATTTAACTGTTCTTAATATAGTATCGCTGCAAAAATTAGTCAAGAGTTTTATTAAAAAATATAAACAAATATTAAATGCCGAATTAACAATTTACATTCACGGAAACGCAGGTATCAGACGATCAGGATCACAGTATCGTGCGAAATAGAGCATGGCGCGCTGAAACAGCGCGCCATGCGGTCTGTCAGAATATTAAGATATCAATAACGTGACCCGGGACCGCCGGAGAAGTGGAGGATGGGTCTGGTCATCTCTTCAATCACGAACGGACAGTGCTCCATCCCGGCGGGGATGTAGATGACAGTGCTCTTCGTGAACTCAACCCATTCGCCGTCTAAGTAGACTTTGATCTTGCCGCCGAGATTATGGGGATCGTTCGGATCGCTGCTGACGAAGCCGACGAACTCGTCGAAATCATGCGTGTGCGTGGGAGGCTTCGGCTCGCGGGGCTTCTTGAACCATGCAAGTTCTATGTAAGGCGATCCGGGCATCTCGCTGGGATCGAGCCATACTATCTTCGTAAGGATGGAGGGATCAGTATCCTTGCCAGGCATGGGAGGACGGCAGCGGTAGGAGATGAGATCGTTGAGGTTTCCTCTGCTGGAACCTGCGCCTGCCGGGCTTTCCGAACTGTCCGGCATACTCTGCTCATAGTGTCCGTCGGGAGTACCGGAGAAGTGGATTATCGGTTTCTTTACATCCAGCATGATGTATGGGCAGTGAGGCACGCCTGCGGGAACGTAGATAATGGCGCTCTTCTCTATGGTGAGCCATTCTCCGTCCATCCAGAAGAGGACCTTGCCGTTCAGATCCTGCGGGTTCTCGGGGTCGCTTCCTACGAAGCCTATGTACTCATCTGCGTTGTGTACATGAGAGCCGGGGCAGAACATGACGGACTGTTCATACCATGTGATCATGAAATGCTGGGTGGCCTCGGGCAAGACTTTATCATTCATCCAGACGATGTTCTGACGGGTGGTCTTGCCATTTGCGTCGAGTTCGTGGGAATTCGGCATGGGCTCAGTCAAAAAGTATTTATCAAGTCTTCCCATTGTGATTTCGCTCCTTTGGTATTTATGACGCGAGGCCGCATTGAACGGCCTCGCATGATTTGCATATTACGTTTTTGCAGCCGATCACATGAGGAGATCGGGGAGTACGGTCGCGATCTGCGGGAAGATGCCGAGGAATATCGCGCATACGACGTAGGCGACAAAAAACGGCGCACATCCCTTGAAGACCCTTGTCAAACTTTCTCCGGTGCACCCTGCGGTGAGATAGCATGCAGTGCCGACAGGAGGCGTGACAGCGCCGAGGCCGACGATAACGACCATGTAAGCGCCGAACCAGATGTCGCTGTAGCCGAGGGCTTTGATAACGGGGAGGAAGATCGGGGTCGTGATGAGGATTATCGCGATACCGTCGATCATGCAGCCGAGGACGAAGTAGATGAGGGTCAGGATAACGATGACCCAGACTCTGTGGATGTCAAGGTTGGTGATGAGCTCGGAGATCGCGTTCGGGATACGGCTGTAGGTGAACATATTGCCCATGCACTTGGCTGCCGCGATCATGCAGTAGATCATACCGGACATCGTGAGGGTGTCTTTCATTGCCTTGAAGAGCGCTTTCCAACTAAAGCGCTTGAAGATGATGGCAACGATCATCATCAGGACGAAACCGACGCAGCCGGCCTCGGTCGGGGTAAACCAGCCTGCGAACATGCCGCCGAAAGACACCGCGAACACGAGGAAGACCTCGATGAAGCCGCCGTGGCGAATAGCCTGCCATCTTTCCTTGCCTGATGCCTTTTCTTCACGACCGGGTGCGTTCATTGGGTTTATCTTGCACATGATCTCAATCGTGATGAGGAAGAGGATCATAAGGAATATACCGGTGGTGATACCGGCCACCAGCAGTTTACCGACGGAAGCCTCAGCCGCGATACCATATGTGATGAGGTGGAGGCTGGGCGGAATGAGGACGGACAGGCAGCAGCACGAGGCGATGGTGCCTGTAGCAAGCTCGACGGAGTAGTTGTATCTTTTCATCTGCGGATGAGCGACGCTGCACATAAGGCTGCAGGTTGCGGCGGAAGAGCCGCAGATAGCGCCGAAGATGGCGCAGACGATAGCGGTCGATTTTGCAAGACCCGCATTCTGGTGGCGGGTAAGCGTCTGGAAGCAGTCGTACAGGTCATCGCCTATACCCGTTTCCATTGCCAATAGTCCCATGAGTATGAACATGGGGGCGACGCTGGTGGTGTAGCTCGTAAATCCGGAGAAGACGGAAGCTTTGAGCGTATCGAAAGCGGCGGTAGGAGTCCTAAGAAGGAACAGGCATCCGCCGACGCCGGAGATAGCCATGGAGACGGTTACAGGCACGCCCGCAAAGACGAGTACCAGGAATCCGGCCAGCGCAATCAATCCGACAAGAAGACTAGTAGACATTTGGAATGGCTCCTTTCAGTTCTTTATAGGCATTGTGCCGGCAAATCAGATATCAAGATCGCCCTGCTCAGCAAGTTCTGCAATCCTCTTCGCCTTTTCCTCTTCGCTCAGGTGACGGAGATCCGGACCGCAGTTTCCGGTCACGAGATCCTTGGTCGCTTCAATAAGCTGATAGAGGAAAACTAGCGTGCCGAGAGCAAATCCGGCAAAGATGATGTAATAAAGGATCGAGTAGGGGATATGCAGGGCTTCTGTCAGCCTGCTGGTACCGGTCGTATAGGCGATAGCGTCCATAAGGCACAGATACGCAATGATGCCGAAGGCGATGACGCCGCACAGGGCGCCGAAGATGTAAAACGCCTTTTTGCCTTTCGGGCCGAGGTTCATCGTTACGAGGTCGACGGAGACGTGCTTGTTTTCATAACCCGTACGCGCCATGACGACGGCGATGGCAAGCATGAAACCGTACTCGATGATCTCGACGGCGCCGCTGATAGGAGCGTTGAAAAGAGTGCGCCCGATGATGTTTACCATAGTGACGATGATAATAAAAGCGAAAATAATGCAGCTGACAACACGGAAAATCTTAGTCGCTTTATCAATGAAATTATTCATGTTTACCCTCTCATTCTTTCAGGAGATAAATGAGATACTGCCGGGCGGCCGGCAATCACACAGCCGCCCGGCTTGCATTTTTTTCAGCGGTATTCCCGCAATTCAGTTTGCGGGAACGATTCCCGCGTCATAAAGAGTATTCGGTCTGTTTGAATTAATACTTGGGAGCGTTGGCCTGGATCCACTCGAATGCGCCGGTGCCGTCGAGGCCCTGGGCATCCATCTCGGCAGCCTTCTCCTGCATGAGCGGGAGAGCGACGTCGAGGAATTCCTTGGCGCATGCGTCAGACATTTCCTTGGCGGTGAATTCGGGTTTTACCTTCTGGATCTCTGCGAGAGATTCCGTATCGTTGTTGGTGCAGTAGTCGTCGGCGAACTGCTTCCAGTCGGCCATGGACTTGTCGATGACAGCCTGGGCCTCGGGATCCATATCGTTGTAGAACTCGCGGGAGAAGCATACGACGTTCTCGGCAAAGTAGTACGGCAGGAAAGTAAAGTAGGAAGCCACTTCATAGGTGCCGAAGGAGTAGATGCCGCCGAGAGAGAAGAAAGCGCCGTCGATAACGTTCAGCTTGATGGACTCGAAGATGTCGGGGGCAGCGACCATGGTGCCGACAGCGCCGGTAGCGTTGATGAAGCTCATGACGGTGCCGGTGGCGCGGAGGGTCTTGCCCTTCATGTCTGCCATGGTCTCAACGTTCTTGTCAGTGAGCAGGATGCCGGAAGCGACGGGGCAGTATCTCGGGAATACATAGAACTCTTCATCCATGGATTCCGGGAAAGCTTTGGTGTAGTCTGTCATCATGTTGTTGAAGGCGACAAGGCTCTTGCAGGGGGTGCCGCACATGTTGACGAGCTCGCAGTACGGATAAACGCCGGTATAGAAACCGAAAGCGTCCTGAGCGGCGTCGATGGTGCCTTTTCTGATGGAGTCAAGGCCGGTGCCGAAGGTGCTTATGGAGCCGCTGACGTAGTCCTCAAAGGTGATGCGGCCGTTGGAGTACTCGGTTACCTTCTCCTCCCAGGGACCGATCAGCGAGTCGTAGTAGATGGAGGGCTTGGGGTCCATGATGCCGACGCGGATGACGTACTTATCAGTGTACTCTTCCTTCGCAGGCTCTTCTTCCTTTTTGCCTTCATCCTTCTTGCCGTTGTCGGCAGGGGTGGTGTTGCTGGGGGTGTTGTTGCTCGGAGTGTCGTTGCTCGGAGCAGGGGTGGAGTTCCCGCAGGCGCAGATGGCGATAGCCATGGCGAGTACGAGAATCACACAAAGGATAGATCTGAACTTCTTCATATTTTCCTCCTCATTAAATGTGTGCTTTCTGATTCTCAACCTATTAACATATAAATGCTTATAGGACGTGATTATTATAGAAGTATTAAGCTGTTTTTAAAAGTCGTAAAATCGAATTACGTTTCCATTATAGAAACATATCATGTATATTTTGGTGGACAAACCCGTGTTGGCTACAAGATATAGTATCAAATGTCAGGCCGAATCGTTCCTTTTACGCTATATTGTAGTTTTGTATTCAAAAACCTGCGGATTCTTACGGTCAGATAGCACATAAAGCACAAAAGAATCGGGGCGGCTGATGTCGTCGGCCGCCCCGGAACAGTCTTTTGCCGGAAAGTATTTGAACGAGACGTCAGGCTCATTCCTTCTCCTCTTCGCTAAAATGGGCGCAGCAGTGGCGGAGAAGCTGGAGTGATCTGCGTCTGTCGTCCTTCGGAGAGAGAAAGTAGACGCTGCAGCCTATGTTCCAGTCGTTGATACGTATGAACCTTACGCCCTTGTAACGTTCGTCGGGAACGGCGGAGAGGATCGCGGCAGGCGTTTTGAGAACGATCCGGAACAGAGTCGAGTCATAAACATTGGAGAACATCGTCTTCAGTTCGAAGCCTGCTTTCTCGGACTGCTCTTCAGCGAGCTTCAGGATGCTGTGTTCCTCGTTTTCGTGGTTTATCGGGAAAATGAAGGTATAGTCCTTGAAATCGGCAAAGTTCGCCTCGCCTGAAGGAGAGGTGAAGAATTCTCCGGAGACGGCGGCATACTGTTCCGGCTCGTTTTTGATAAATCTGACATCCACGTCATAGCCGTCGCAGTAGATACTGAGCATGGCGTCGAGACTGACGTCGTCGGGCAGGACGATAAAGGCAGCGTCGATGCGCCTGGCCTTCAGCATCTTAAGCAGATCGACAGACAGCATGGTCATCTGGTTGACTTTAATTTCGGGATTGGAGCTGATGAAGTCGGACAGGATCTCCTGTTCAGTGAAGTCGCCGAAACGCATGGGGGAGCCTATGCGTATGACGTTCTCGTTGTCGTTCTTCAGACGGTTCACGAGTTCAAGGACATGGTGGTAGTCGTCGTTCACGCGTTGGATCGCGGGGATGACGATCCTGCCCTCGGGAGTGAGCGACAGTTCGCTTGCCTTGTTCCCGCGGACGAAGAGTTTTATTCCAAGCTCGTTTTCGACGCTCGTTACGTATTTAGATATGACTGAATGGGAGTAAGACAGATTGTCAGCCGCGTCGGCGAATTTTCTGTAGTTCACGATCTCGCTGATGATCTCGATCTCTTTTGTTTTCATATCCTGCTCCTTTTTAACCTGCGGCACGGCCGTTCCGGCCTTTCAAGATCAGGCCGTCCGGCGGTCCCGTGCCCTTTACAACAAAAACTGCTGATGATATAATTTCCATATCAGATTAGATAAATTGGAACCGGATCCCTCGGGATCGGTACCGCTATGGATGAAAGGACGGGTAATATGGAATACAAACTGACTCCCCCCATCAAAACAATGAAGGACGCTTACAGCGTCGCCGGCAAGAATGTAGTCGTCACCGGCGGAAACCGCGGCATAGGTCGCGGCATCGTTCAGGCGTTTGCCGAGGAAGGTGCCAACGTCGTCATTCTCTGCCGCAACCTGGAGAGCGGCAAGAAGGCCTGCGAGGAACTTGCTCCGCTCGGAGGGAAGTACGAGTGCTTCAAGTGTGACATCTCAGACTACGACAACGTCAAGGAAGTGATCCCACAGGTGTTCGACTTCCTCGGCAGCGTCGACGTGCTCGTGAACAATGCCGGCGTCGCCACCACTACACCGTTCATCAGCGAGAACGGTCTCAAGGAGTGGCACCGTGTCATCAACACCGATCTCCACGGGGTCGCGAACGTAATTTACGAGGTCGCTCCGAAGATGATCGACGCAGGCAAGGGCGGAGAGATCATCAACATTTCATCCTGCGGCGGAGTCAGGGTATCCGGCTGCAAGGAGCATCACAACGCCCCGTACAACGTTTCCAAGGCGGGCATCGATATAGTCTCCCGCTACCTTGCCGTATGCCTCGGC
This sequence comes from Oscillospiraceae bacterium, assembly GCA_017619535.1. Taxonomy (GTDB): domain Bacteria; phylum Bacillota; class Clostridia; order Oscillospirales; family Oscillospiraceae; genus RGIG8048. The sequence goes on from JAFZSD010000018.1 coordinate 8,835, forward strand.
GATTACGGTATCCGTGTCAACAGCATCCAGCCCGGTCTGATCCACTCCGATCTGGATAAGGATCTCCCGGCGGAATTCGTGGAGCGTACGATGAACAACCTCCCGTGCCACCGTTTCGGTGAAGGGATCGAGGTCGGCGCTTTCGCCGTGTACCTCAGTTCTCCGGCAGGCGTGCACCTGACCGGCGGCAATTACAACTTCGACGGAGGCCTTCTCTGCGTCAAATAAGCACCGATTCGTCAGAGAGCCGGAGAATCATATTCTCCGGCTCTTTTTTCATGCCTTTCTGCATGCCCGGCCGATCATCGGGCGCGCGCACGCGTCGTTTTACGCTATGGGTTTTCCGTCCTTGTCAAAGAGGGGCAGCGGCTCAAGGTAGATTATGTCGTCGCGCTTGCAGGCGTCGCCCTCGGCGAGGATGGCCATGCGCCCGACGATATTGCCGCCCGCCATCTCGACCAGTTCCTCAACGGCCCGCAGGGACTCGCCGGTGGAAATGACGTCGTCAAGTATGAGGATGCGCTTGCCCTTCATCTTGCGGGCGTCGGCGCCGTCCATATAGAGCTTCTGTTCTTTCGCCGTTGTGATGGAACGCACGCTTACCTCGAATACTCCGTCCATATAGAGCTTCTTGTTCTTGCGTACAAGGAAGTATTCGTTCCGCCCGCTCTGACGGGCCATCTCGTGGATGAGAGGGATGGCCTTTGCCTCCGGAGCGACCATATAGTCAAAATCAGGGGCCTTTTCAAGTAAGGCCTTCGCGCATGCGCATGTAAGCTCGACGTCTCCGAAGATCACGAAGGCGCCGATACAGAGGCTGTCGCTGATGGGACAGAGAGGCAGATCCCGGTCCAGACCGGCTATAGTCATGCTGTACTTCAATCGAAACATCTCCAAACAGTTTTTGCCACGGAGACTTAAAGCCTGTGACACATTGAATTATACTTACGCGTTCCTGAAATGTCAATCGAACGTGGGCCGAAACGGTCGCATAGAGCAGGAAAAAGCCCGCGTCCGGAGCAGGAAGCGGGCTGGCTGACGCCATGCCGTCAGGCGTCTGCGGAAGTCCCGCCTAGCAGCCTGCCGAACAGATCCCTGTACTTTTTTGCGGGGCCGACTTTTCCCACAGCGGAGAAGGAAAGCCGGGAGAAATCGATGAATTCCCGTGCAAGTTCGAGGATATCGTCAGTAGTGACACGGTCGTAGGCGTCTATCACCATGTCCACAGACGGGATATCGCCGAGATGCAGCTCGCACCGGCCGGCGGCGTTTGCGCGGCTGCTCGTGGACTCGAGGCTCATGAGAAGATTCGCCTTGGTCTGGTCGCGTACGCGGTCAAGTTCCTGCTGCGTGACTCCGTCGGAGCGGAAACGCCCGAGTTCCGAGAAGATGAGCGAAATGGCGTCCCGTTCACGGTCCGGATTCAGCGCGGCGTACAGGGCGAGAATGCCGGTGTCCGAATAGGCTGAGATATACGTATAGATCGAATAGCACAGACCGCGGCTCTCGCGGACGGACTGGAAAAGGCGGGAGGACATGCCTCCGCCGAGGATGGAAGACATGAGGGAGAAGGCGTATCTCCTGTCATCGTGATCGGTGACCGCAGGGAAACCTAGGCAGATGTGGTTCTGCTCGATAGGTTTTCTCAGCACGGTGACGGCCGGGGAGTAGGCGGCCGGTAGGAACGAGCTCTTTCCGCCTGCGGGCAGGAGAGAGAATCTGTTCATAAGGTCGTCGACGTCGGATTTTTCGAAACTGCCGGAGAGAGAGACCACTACGGACGGCCCGACGCAGTATTTCTTCAGGTATCTGCGGAGCTTTTCGTTCGTGGCTGCCGCGATGCTGCGCTTGGTGCCGAGAACTGGCCTTGCAAGGCTCGAGCCTTTGTATACGGCGGCCATGAGCCGCTCTGAGACCAGGTCCTCCGGCATGTCGTCATACATGTCGATCTCGTCGTAAATGACGCCGCGTTCCTTCTGAAAGTCCTCTTCGTCGAACAGCGAGTTCGTCAGCATGTCGCACAGGATGTCCGTGAGCCTGCACAGGTGCTTATCCAGGACCTTGCCGTAGAAACAGACGCAGTCTCTGGCAGTGAACGCGTTTATCTGCCCGCCGATGGCGTCCATCTGGCAGGCAAGTTCGCCGGCGGTGCGGGAGGCCGTTCCCTTGAAGACCATGTGTTCGATGTAATGGGCGTAACCGTTCTCTGACGCGCTCTCATAGCGCGAACCGTTCGCGATCCAGACGCAGAGCGACGCGGAGCGGACGTTGGGGACGTGTTCGTACACGATACGGACGCCGTTTTTAAGCGTGATCTTTGCATGCATTCTGATCAACACCTCATCTGCATGATAACGGGATATATCTCTATTATACATGAAACGGGCAGGGTGAAAAGCCCTGCCCGTCATACATCCGGAGACTGTCAGCTGTCGAGACCCATCTCCGCACGCTCTTTGAGAGCGTCTTTGCGGGAGAGGTTGACGCGGCCTCGGTCGTCGATATCGGTGACCTTGACCCAGGTCATGTCGCCTTCCTTGAGGACGTCTTCGACCTTTGCGACGCGGCGGTTCTCAAGCTTGGATATGTGAATCATGCCGTCCTTGCCGGGAGCCAGTTCGACAAAAGCGCCGATGGGGATGATGCGTACGACCTTGCCGTAATAGAGAGCTCCGACCTCGGGCTCGAACACGATGCTGTCGATGGTCTTCTTCGCGGCGCGGCAGGCTTCGATGTCCACTGCGGAGATAAATACGCTGCCGTCGTCCTCGATATCAATCTTTGCGCCGGTGTCCGCGCAGATCTTCTGGATGACCTTTCCGCCGGTGCCGATGACCTCGCGGATCTTGTCGGGGTTGATCTTCATGGAAATCATCTTCGGAGCGGTCGGAGCGAGGCTGTCGCGCGGCTCGGAGATGACGGGGAGCATGATCTCGTCGAGGATCTGGATGCGGGCCTCGCGGGTGATCTCGAAGGCGGACTTGATGATCTCGGGAGTGAGGCCGTCATTCTTGAGGTCCATCTGGATGGCGGTGATGCCCTTCTTCGTGCCGCCGACCTTGAAGTCCATTTCGCCGTGGAAGTCCTCGACGCCCTGGATGTCGATAAAGGTGTGCCAGTCGTCTCCGTCGGTGATGAGGCCGCAGGAGATGCCCGCAACGGGTGCGGTTATCGGAACGCCGGCGTCCATAAGGGCAAGGGTCGATCCGCAGATGGAGCCCTGGGAGGTGCTGCCGTTGGAGGAAAGGACCTCGGAGACCACTCTGATCGCGTAGGGGAACTCTTCAAGGCTCGGCAGAACGGGCTCGAGAGCCTTTTCCGCGAGAGCGCCGTGACCGTACTCTCTGCGGGAGGTGGAGCGGGAACCGCGGGCCTCGCCGACTGAGAAGGACGGGAAGTTGTAGTGATGCATGTAGCGCTTCGATTCTTCCTCGAAGATCGTGTCGAGTTTCTGCATGGAGGACACGGTGGCGAGAGTGGCGATTGAGAGCACCTGGGTCTGACCGCGGGTGAACAGGCCGGAACCGTGTACTCTAGGAATGACGCCGACCTCGCATGCGAGAGGACGGATCTCGTTCATTGCGCGGCCGTCGACGCGCTTGCCCTGGAGCAGCCAGTTCTTGACGACCTTCTTCTGAATCTTGTACGTGATCTCGTCGAGCTGGGCGGTGATCTCGGGATACTCTTCCCCGAACTGGGCGATCATCTCTTCGACGACTGCGTTGTAGCGTTCTTCGCGGACGTTCTTGTCGTCGGTGTCCATGCAGTACTGGACTTTTTCATAGTAGTTCTCTACGATCTTCTCGAAAAGCTCCTCGTTGAAGGAGGCCTTCGCATACTCGAACTTCGGCTTGCCGATCTCCTCGACCATCTGGTTGATGAGGGCGATAATCGGCTTGATGGCCTCATGGGCGGCCATTATGCCGTTGAACATGATGTCCTCGGGGATCTCCTTGCCGCCTGCTTCGATCATGACGATCTTCTTCTCGGTGGCGGCGATGGTGCAGTACATATCGGAGATCGCGCGCTGCTCGCAGGTGGGGTTGATGAAATACTCGCCGTCGTGATAGCCGAGGCCGACGCCGCCGATAGGACCGTTGAACGGGATGTCGGAGATGGATACCGCCGCCGAAGCGCCGATCATAGCGGCAATCTCGGGGGAGTTGTTGTGGTCGACGGAAAGGACGGTGCAGGTGATGACCACGTCGTTGCGCAGGTCGGAGGGGAAGAGAGGACGCATCGGACGGTCGATCATTCGGCCGGCGAGTACGCCGCGCTCGGAGGGACGGCCCTCGCGGCGGAGATACCCGCCGGGGATGCGGCCGACTGCGTAAAGCTTCTCCTCGAAGTCGACGGAGAGCGGGAAGTAGTCTATCCCATCCTTGGGACGCGCGGAAGCCGTGACGGCTACGAGGACGGTGGTCTCGCCGTAACGGACGAGAACGGACGCGCTGCAGAGCTCGGCGAGCTTGCCTACTTCAAGAGTGAGGGGCCTGCCGGCGAGTTCCATGGTGTACTTTCTTTCGTTCGGGAATTCTCTGTGCTTGATTATCATATCGTGTCTCCTTTCATCTTGCCGGAGCCACGTCCCTTAGCACTTGAAAATACCTCCGGCCTGTTCCGGGCGCATTTTCAACTGCTATGAGAGGACTCCGTGACATTTCTGACGTCTGTTTTTTGCTTTTGAATGTCATAACAGGGCTGGTCCGATGTGTTTCGGGCCAGCCCTGAAATGTTTTTACTTTCTGATGCCGAGCTTTGCGATGCAGGCTCTGTAGCGCTCGATATCCTTCTCGGCGAGGTAGTTGAGAAGACGGCGGCGCTTACCGACCATCTTGTACATGCCAAGACGGCTGTGGTTATCCTTCTTGTGGACCTTGAGGTGCTCGGTCAACTGAGCGATGCGCTCCGTAAGGATGGCGATCTGGACCTCAGGGGAACCGGTGTCGTTCTCGTGGGTCTTGTTGTTCTCGATGATGGCGGTCTTGGTTTCTTTCGTGATCATGGTATATCATCCTTTCAAATATTCTGTCCTCTGGCTGGGTAACGGGCCGGATGATTCCGGCGCAGGAAACGGTTCCGCGCTGATACCCCGGAACTAAGCGCAGGGACGTGCTTTGTTATACTAACATACAAATCTGCCGTTGTAAAGCAGAAAATTCACTATTTTTAGGGCGGCGTCCGCGGTCATTCCTGACGGCCCAGCCAGATCATGAGAGCCGCTATGTCGGCTGGTGAGACGCCGGAGATCCGAGACGCCTGCCCGATGCTGCGGGGACGTATCTGGTCCAGCTTCTGACGGGCTTCGGTGCGCACCCCGTGTATCGACATGTAGTCGATGCCTTCGGGCAGGATACGGTCCTCCAGTTTGCGGAACTCCGCCACCTGGCGCAGCTGCTTGTCTATATATCCTGCATATTTGAGCGAGATCTCGACTTCCTCCCGTACAGCTGCAGGAAGCTCCGGACGGTCCGGGTCGAAGGGCGCGAGACATGCGTAGTCGAGCTGTGGGCGGCGCACCAGCGAAGCGAGACTGACTCCGGAGGAGGGGAGCGGCGTCCCGCGGCTTTCCAGAAGCGCTCTGAGTTCCTCTGTCGGGCCTATATGAGTGCTCTCCAGCCGCTGTATCTCGCGTTTGACGGCAGCGTATTTGTCCAGCACTTTCTGATGGCGCTCCGGGGTGATGAGCCCTATGCGGAGCCCTATGTGCGAAAGGCGAATATCCGCATTGTCCTGTCTGTGGAGCAGACGATACTCGGTCCGGGAGGTCATCATACGGTATGGTTCAGTCACGCCCTTGGTGACAAGATCGTCGATGAGCACCCCTATATAGCCTTCGTCACGGCCTATTACGAGAGGAGGTTCGCCCTTGAGCTTAAGAGCCGCGTTCACCCCGGCTACAAGACCCTGCACCGCAGCCTCCTCGTATCCGGAGGAGCCGTTGAACTGGCCAGCGCCGTACAGGCCGGCGATCTTCCTGCATTCGAGAGTCGGGAGCAGTTCCAAAGGATTTATACAGTCGTATTCTATGGCGTAGGCGCAGCGCATCATTTCTGCGCGTTCGAGACCAGGTATCGTATGGAGCATCTTCAGCTGCACGTCTTCCGGCAGAGAGGAGGAGAACCCCTGAACGTACATCTCTTCCGTACCTAGGCCCATCGGCTCGATAAAGAGCTGATGACGCTTCTTATCGGGGAACTGGCGGACCTTCGTCTCGATGGACGGGCAGTAGCGCGGCCCTATGCCGTCTATCGTACCGTCGTACAGCGGGCTCCGATGCATGTTCTCCCTGATTATGCGGTGGGTCTCTTCGTTGGTGTATGTCAGCCAGCAGACGGCGCGGTTTTCCAGAGGGGCGTCGGTGGTAAATGAGAAGGGCTGCGGTTCGTCGTCGCCGGGCTGGAGCTCCATTTTGGAAAAGTCCAGGCTTCGCGCGTTCACGCGGGGAGGGGTGCCGGTCTTGAAACGGCGCATATCCAGACCGAGGCCGCGAAGCTGGGCGCCAAGGCTCGTTGCCGCGAACATTCCGTCGGGACCGCCTTCCCGGACAGCTTCACCGACGACCGTGCGCCCGGAGAGATAGGTGCCGGTGCACAGCACTGCCGCACGGCATGCGTAGATGGCTCCGGTGTGTGTTTTGACGCGTGTAACGGCACCGCCTTCGACGCCGATCTCTACGATCTCCGCCTGCTTCACCGAAAGGTTCTCCTGCATCTCCAGAGCGTGTTTCATCAGCTTCTGGTACTGGCGCCTGTCGGCCTGGGCCCGCAGCGAATATACCGCGGGGCCTTTTCCGCGGTTTAGCAGCCTGTACTGTATGCACGCCCTGTCGGCGATCTTCGCCATCTCGCCGCCGAGAGCGTCCAGCTCTCTTACGAGGTGGCCCTTTCCGGTGCCGCCTATAGCGGGATTGCACGGCATATTGCCGACTGCGTCAAGGTTTATCGTAAAGCACACGGTGGACAGGCCGAGCCGTGCCGCGGCAAGAGCGGCTTCTATCCCGGCGTGTCCCGCGCCGATGACCGCGATATCGAATTGTCCTGCGTAAAACTCGGTCATAATAGTCTCCGTATACATTATAATTATTCCGACAGGAAGATATAATAACAGTTTAGTCTCCGGATTGCAATCCGGAAGATCCGTACAATCCCTGAAAAATGGCAGATAACGGCAAAAGAGCGGATGTTTGCGCCCCCCAACAGTTGACATTGGGGCGGCGGAGTATATAATATTTAGTTAAAATATAATATGTAATTATTGCAAAAAACTTGTACGATTCGGGAGGAAGCAATGAAGAATACAGAAAAGACAATGGACAAGATCGTAGCGCTCTGCAAGGGCAGAGGATTCATATTTGCCGGAAGCGAGATCTACGGCGGTCTTGCCAATACCTGGGACTACGGCCCGCTCGGAGTCGAGCTCAAAAACAACATCAAACGCGCGTGGTGGCAGAAATTCGTCCAGGAGAGCCCATACAACGTAGGACTCGACGCCGCCATACTCATGAACCCCCAGACATGGGTCGCGTCTGGACATCTGAGCGGCTTTTCCGATCCGCTCATGGACTGCCGCGAGTGCAAAGAGAGATTCCGTGCCGACAAGCTCATCGAGGACTGGGCAAAGGAGAACGGCTTTGAACTGACGAAGCCCATCGACGCCTTCTCGCAGGCTGAGATGAAGGCGTTCGTCGACGAGCACGAGATCGCGTGCCCGACCTGCGGAAAGCACAACTTCACGGATATCCGCCAGTTCAACCTCATGTTCAAGACCTTCCAGGGCGTTACCGAAGACGCAAAGAACACGGTGTATCTCCGTCCGGAAACGGCGCAGGGCATCTTCGTTAACTTCAACAACGTGCAGCGCACGACCCGCCGCAAGCTGCCCTTCGGCATCGGCCAGATCGGCAAGAGCTTCCGCAACGAGATAACGCCGGGCAACTTCATCTTCCGCGTCCGTGAGTTCGAGCAGATGGAACTCGAGTTCTTCTGCAAACCCGGGACCGACCTCGAATGGTTCGATTACTGGAGATCCTACTGCCACAACTGGCTGCTCGCCATCGGCCTGCGCGACGAGAACCTCCGCCTGCGCGACCACGATCCCGAAGAGCTCTCGTTCTATTCCAAGGCGACCACGGACTTCGAGTTCATGTTCCCGTTCGGATGGGGCGAACTCTGGGGCATCGCCGACCGCACTGACTACGACCTGACTCAGCATCAGAATACCTCCGGCGAGAATCTGGAGTATTTCGATCAGGAGACGAATACCAAATACATACCTTACGTCATAGAACCCTCACTCGGCGTCGAGCGCTCCGTCCTTGCCGTCCTTGTGGACGCTTATGACGAAGAGGTCGTGGATCCCGATAAGAACGACACCCGCGTGGTGATGCACCTGCATCCGGCGCTCGCTCCTTTCAAGTGTGCGGTTCTCCCGCTTTCCAAGAAACTCGCTGAGCCTGCGACGGAGATCTTCCACAGCCTTCAGAAGAAGTTCATGGTCGATTACGACGAGTCCGGTTCCATCGGCAAGCGTTACCGCAGACAGGATGAGATCGGAACACCGTTCTGCGTCACGGTAGACTTCGACACGGCCGAAGACGGCTGTGTGACAGTGAGAAACAGAGATACGATGGAGCAGGAGAGGATCAAGGTCGGCGATCTCGAAGCATACATCGCAGAGAAGATCGTCCTCTGAAACCGACGGCCCTGCGCCGTTTAAACAGTCCCGCTATTGAAAAAGAGGAGTGTTATGCTTATGGACACCTATGTTAGCGATAACGAGCTGCGCACCGTAGCCGAGGGGATCCGTCTCGTGACCCTTCAGGAGTTCGCCGGCACCGGTTCAGGACACGTGGGAGGTTCCATGTCTATCGTTGAGACGCTCGCGGTCCTATACGGAAGCGAGATGCGGGTGAGACCCGAGGAGCCCGACTGGCCGGACCGCGACAGGCTGATCCTGTCTAAGGGACACGCCGGGCCGGCCCTCTACGCGACGCTCGCGCTTAAGGGCTTTTTCCCGAAAGAGATGCTGTCGGAGCTCAACCAGAACGGCGGCCGCCTCCCGAGCCACTGCGACAGGAACAAGACTCCCGGCATCGATATGTCCACGGGTTCTCTGGGACAGGGGATATCCGTCGCGATAGGCGCGGCGCTGGGCAACCGCATGAACGGTTCCGACAGCACTACATATCTTATCCTCGGCGACGGCGAATGCAACGAGGGCCAGGTCTGGGAGGGCGCGATGTTCGCCTCTTTCCACAAGCTCGACAATCTTATCGCCTTCGTCGACAACAACAGACAGCAGTTGGACGGCTATACCGCAGACGTCCTCGACATGGAGGATCTTGGCGAGAAGTTCCGCGCATTCGGCTGGTTCGTACAGGATGTGGACGGCCACGACTGCGGAGCGATCCGCCGCGCCGTTCAGGCGGCGAAGGAAAACGTCGGCGAGCCCGCAATGATTATCCTCCACACGGAGAAGGGCTACGGCTGCACCTTTGCTGAAGGCGTGGTTCCCAACCATCACATGAGCTATACGCCCGAGCAGATACAGGAAGCCATAGCAAACGCGAAGAACCGCCTGATAGCCGCGCAGGCTGAAGTGTAAGGAGGGACGGAAGAATGTTTACCGTAAGAGATTCTTTTGAGACCAGCCCCGTCCTTATGCGGGACGCCATGTGCAAGGCTCTCACAGATATGGCGGCGGACGACGACAGGATCGTCGCTCTCGACGCAGACCTTATCGGCTCCTCCGGCCTCAAACCGTTTTTCAAGCTCTATCCGGAGCGCGCCATACAGTGCGGCATAGCGGAGGCGAACATGATAGGCATCGCTGCCGGACTCTCCCTGGTCGGGAAGGTGCCGTACGCCCACAGCTTCGGCTGCTTCTCTTCACGCAGGGTGTGCGATCAGATCATGATCTCCGCGGCCTATGCAAAACTGAACGTCCGAATAATCGGCTCCGATCCCGGCATCACGGCCGCCAAGAACGGCGGAACGCACATGCCTTTCGAGGATATGGGCGTCCTGCGTTCGATACCCCAGATCACGCTGATCGAGCCGACCGACCCCGTTATGACCGATTATATAGTCAGGAAACTGGCGAACGAATACGGCGTGTACTACATCCGCCTCGTGCGCAAGGAAACTGCCGCCATATATGAAGAGGGTTCGACCTTCGAGATCGGCAAGGGCAATGTGCTCCAGGACGGAAGAGACGTCACTATCTTTGCTAGCGGCATAATGGTCGCTGAAGCCATGAAGGCGGCTACCGTCCTTAAGAACGGCGGCGTCTCCGTAAGAGTCGTGGATATGTTCACCTGGAAGCCTATCGACGCGGAACTCGTGAAAAAGTGCGCCGCGGACACAGGATGCTTCGTGACGGCCGAGAACCACAATATCTACGGCGGCCTTGGCTCCGCGATAGCCGAAGCAGCTTCGAAGTCGCGCCCTGTCCCGATAGAGATGGTCGGCGTGGACGACAGATTCGGCCAAGTGGGCTCCGTGGATTATCTGCGCGAGCAGTACAACCTCGGCGCGATGGATATCATCGAGGCTGCGAAGCGCGCCATCGCAAGAAAGTAATACATGCAGGTAGATCTCAAGAAACTGAAGCCGATAGGCATCGTCGTCGTCCTCGGCGCCGCTGTGCTCGCGCTCATCGTCTGCTTTACCGCCGACATGGGCATACCTCCAAAATACGAGAGTCTGCACGACGCGGATTATTATCTTCAGAGCGAGGATACGATGAACGAGCTGGCCGCCGAACTGGAGGAAAACGTTTTTCCGAAGCTCGATGGCATCACCTCGTACGGTTTTGATCCGGAGTCCGGAAAACTGCGGATAACCGTTGAGAAGGAAACGCTCGGCCGGGTGGAGCAGGTGCTCCTGCGTGATTTCGATGCCAGGCTGTTCGAGTTCACAGAGGCATGACAGGAAGTAATAAGCTCCGGCAGCCGCCGGAGCTTATTCTTGAGATACGGAGGAAACGTGATGTCAGATACCATAGCCGCTATAGCGACAGGTGCCGGGACTTCCGCAATAGGCGTGATCCGCATCAGCGGGGAAGGCGCTCTCTCTGCGGCGGACGCGCTGTTCCGCCCCCGGGCCGGGGGCAGGATGTCTGAGATGCCGGACAGGAAGCTTGTCTACGGCGAACTGCACGCATCAGACGGCGCGCTCCTCGATCTGGCGCTCTGCGCCGTGAGCCGTGCGCCCAACAGCTACACCGGCGAGGACACAGCTGAATTCCAGTGCCACGGAGGGCAGAGAGTGCTTGCGGAAGCGCTGCGCGCCGTGTTCTCGGCAGGAGCCAGGCAGGCGCAGCCCGGAGAATTCACCAAACGCGCATTCCTAAACGGAAGGCTCGACCTGACGCAGGCGGAGGCGGTAATAGACCTCATAGAAGCGGAGACCTCCGACGCGGCGAAGAACGCGGCCGGACAGCTCGGCGGAGCCATCAGAAACAGAGCGGAAGGGATATACGCCGAACTGGTTGACATAATGTCGCATTTTCACGCCGTCCTCGACTATCCTGACGAGGATATCGAAGAGTTCAGACTTGCGGACTACGCAGAAACCCTGACGCGTGCTGAAAGCGAACTCGGGCGTCTGCTGTCCACTTTCGAACGCGGCAGGGTGCTGAAAAACGGAGTCAGATGCGCGATCATAGGCAAGCCGAACGTGGGAAAGTCTTCGCTGCTCAACGCGCTCGTCGGATATGACAGGGCGATAGTTACCGACATAGCCGGTACGACCCGCGACACTATAACAGAGAGAGTTTCAGCGGGCGGAGTGCTTCTGTGCCTTACGGATACGGCGGGGATACACGGAACGTCTGACGAAGTCGAGAAGATGGGAGTCGAACGCGCCCGGGCCGCAGCAGCGGAGGCGGAGCTTGTCCTTGCGGTTTTCGACGGCTCGCAGCCCGCGGACGAAGCGGACAGGGAGATAATCGCCGTCGCAGGGAAGTCCGGACATCCGATAGCCGTGATCAATAAGGCCGATCTGCCGGGAGCGGATCTAAGCGAGGTGGAGAAAGCCTTCCCGACCGTGTGCAGGGTGTCGTCTCTCAGCGGCGAAGGGATCGATTCGCTGGAAGACCGGATTTCTGAGATGTTTGACTGCGGTGCGCCTCCGTCCGGCGAGATACTCACTAACGAGCGGCAGGCGGAAGCGGTCTCGAGGGCCCTGGACGGTATCGCCCGTGCCAGGGATGCGATGCTCGGAGGGGTTACTCCCGACGCGGTGCTCACGGAAGTGGAATCCGCGCTGGGCGCGCTCGGCGAGATTACCGGACGAGAGGTGAGGGAGGATATCGTATCGCGGATATTCGAACGCTTCTGCGTAGGCAAATAAAACTGAAGATTAATGGGTCTGCAGGGACGTCCGGCGCGGTGCCGGACGTCCTGTTCATATAGTCGGGATGAGCCCGGCAATGTTTTGCCGTACAGCGGCGCTCTGCTGTGCAATATTGGCATAAACAGAGGCTCAATTTTATAAAATATGTCTTGAACAGCACGTTATGTGGTGATATAATCTGCGGGATTGTGAAAAATGAAACATTAACATACATGTAATTCAGGAGGTCAAATCATGGCAAAGAAATACGTATATCTGTTTTCTGAGGGCAACGGCAAGATGCGCGAACTCCTCGGCGGCAAGGGCGCTAACCTCGCTGAGATGACGAATCTCGGCATGCCCGTTCCGCAGGGCTTCACCATCACGACCGAGGCCTGCAACAAGTATTATGAGGATGGCGAGAAGATCAGCCCTGAGATCCAGAGCGAGATCATGACATATATCGACAAGCTGGAGGAGATCGCCGGCAAGAAGTTCGGAGACACGGAGAATCCGCTCCTCGTTTCCGTCCGTTCCGGCGCGCGCGCTTCCATGCCCGGCATGATGGACACGATCCTCAACCTCGGCCTCAACGAGGAGGTCGTGGAGGTCATGGCCAAGCGCAGCGGCAATCCCCGCTGGGCGTACGACTGCTACAGACGTTTCATCCAGATGTATTCCGACGTCGTCATGGAAGTGGGCAAGGAGTACTTCGAGCAGCTCATCGACAAGATGAAGAAGGCCCGCGGAGTCACTCACGACACAGAGCTCACCGCTGAGGACCTCAAGGAGCTCGCCGAGCAGTTCAAGGCTGAATACAGGGAAAAGATCGGTGCTGACTTCCCGTCCGACCCGAAGGAGCAGCTCATGGGCGCCATCAAGGCCGTGTTCCGCAGCTGGAACAACAAGCGCGCGATAGTATACCGCAGGATGAACGACATTCCCGGCTCATGGGGCACTGCAGTCAACGTTCAGACGATGGTGTTCGGCAACCTTGGAGACACGTCCGGCACGGGCGTCGCGTTCACCCGCAACCCTGCTACCGGCGAGAAGAAGCTCTTCGGCGAATTCCTTATGAACGCTCAGGGCGAAGACGTCGTCGCCGGCGTCCGCACCCCGCAGACGATAGACCAGCTCGCGCAGGTCATGCCCGAAGCGTACGCGCAGTTCGTTGACATCTGCGCGAAGCTCGAGGAGCACTACCGCGACATGCAGGACATGGA
>JAFZSD010000019.1 GCA_017619535.1 Oscillospiraceae bacterium
ACCGACGGTGAAGACCTTGTAGCCCTGCTCGGTGTAGAACTTCGGCGGGATCAGCATTGCAAGGTTGGTCTTGCCGCATGCAGACGGGAATGCCGCGCAGATGTACTTGGTCTCGCCGTTCGGCTTCTGGAGGCCGAGGATCAGCATGTGCTCTGCCATCCAGCCTTCGTTCTTTGCCTGGTAGGAAGCGATGCGCAGTGCGAAGCACTTCTTGCCGAGCAGGACGTTGCCGCCGTATGCGGAGTTGATCGACCAGATCGCATTGTCCTCCGGGAACTGAACAATGTAACGGTTCTCCGGGTTGACGTCTGCCTTGGAGTGAAGGCCGCGGACGAAGTCGTTCGAGGTGTCGCCGAGGTTCTCAAAAGCCTTGGTGCCCCTACGGGTCATGATGTTCATGTTCAGGACAACATAGATGGAGTCAGTGACCTCCACGCCGACCTTTGCCAGCGGAGAGCCGATCGGGCCCATGCTGTACGGGATGACATACATGGTTCTGCCCTTCATCACGCCGTCATACAGCGGAGTGAGCTTTGCATACATTTCCTTCGGGTCCATCCAGTTGTTGGTGGGGCCTGCATCCTCTTCCGATCTTGCAGCAGATGAACGTTCTGTCCTCAACGCGGGCCACGTCGTTGGGAGCGCTTCTGTGATAGTAGCAGCCCGGAAGGATCTCCTCGTTCAGCTTTATCATCTCGCCGGTGGCCATGCCTTCCTTGCGGAGCTCCTCGAGCTGGGCCTCGGAGCCGTCGATCCAGACGACCTTGTCCGGCTTCGTCAGGGCGACCTGCTCGTCTATCCAGTCCAGGACCGCCTTGTTGGTTGTAAGTGCCATGTTCAGACATCTCCTTCTCTTTCGTGTTTGTACGCGGGTATCATAGCTGTATGTATAAATGATATGCCTTTTCGATCCAAAAAACAATCCGTTAATAAGACAAGATTGCATAACCGGAACAAGAAAAAACTGGTGATAATTATATTCTGCCTTCAGCGCCGCCCGTCAGGCATCTCGGGATCATCCAGGTACCGGAGCACCGCACGGGCGGTCTTCAGACTGACTTTGCCCGGAGTGTCGTTCTTCAGCCAGTCGTTGAGATTTGAATTGTTCAGATCCAGGTTCTTGCTGATATTGTAGACAGACACGTGTTTCTCTTCTCTCAGCGAATTGACACGATCGCGGATAAGCGCCTTGACTCTGCTGTCTCTATCCGTTCTCTCAGCTGCGCTCACGAAGCTCATCCATACCTTCCTATACCCCTCTGGGAGTTTTTCAGGCGTGGTCTTGAACGCCTCGAGGAGATCCTCATAGCTGTACAGCGCACTCATCTGCTCGTATTCTTTCCGGAGGGCCGTCCCGCGCACGGCTTTCAGCAGCACTTTTTCTCTCCCGGTTGACAGCGCATAGAGATACAGCGGTTCTCTGAGTCTGGGATTATCTCTTAACGCTTCTCTGGACAGGGCGTAAATGGCGCCGCTATTGTTTGCAGACAGCCCACGGACATATCTGGCCATGAAACCCGGAAAAGTAAGCTGTCTCAACGGCGGAACCTCCTTTCGATTCGGACGTGATCCTGATATTTACCCGATGTCCGATTTCGATCTAGAATACTATTGTTATTCAATTTCCATTTTTTATTATACTCGGCAGCTCACGGCCGTCAACAAGAATGCGCTTATAAAACAACTTTCAAAAGATGTTCTATAAGCGCATATCCATATATCATGATCGTCACAGGACCGTACCGCTCAGCGGGACACCCAGAGACTTCCCTCTTCGATGAACCTCCACAGTTCTCCGCGGCACTTCTCCGCGTAATCGATGCCGATCCTCGGCGTGGCGGCTACCCGTTCCGGCCTGTCGCCGTATTCGAGATATATCCGTCCGTTCTCCGAACAAAGATCCGCTCCGCTGTCCTCCCTGCCTATGCCCATGGCCATGCAGAGCTTTCCCGGTCCGGAGCACAGCACCTCCGCCCTTTCCGTACGGCGTCTCCCGGCCATTATGTCCAGCCCTTCTGCAGGTCTCAGCGCCCGGATCAGCACGCAGTCGGGTTCGTCTTCCAATCCGGCGGAAATATTCAGACAGCAGTACATGCCATAGATCAGGTACACGTAGGCGTGTCCCTTCGGTCCGAAGAGCGGCCCGGTACGCGCGGTCCTGCCTTTGTACGTATGGGCGGCGTCGTCGCGGTATCCAAGGTAGGCCTCCGTCTCGACTATCACTCCCCTGACGGGGCCCTCCGGAGATACGGCGGTGAGAGTCTGGCCTATCAGCTCCCGCGCGACCGTCAGCGTGTCCCGTTCGAAAAAGGACCTCTCTATCCTCATTTAAGGTCTTCCTCCAGCGCGCCGGCAAGACGGGCGAAAGCGTCCATGTCCAGAGCCTCTCCCCTGACGAGTGGATCCAGGCCGCAGGTTTCGACGGCTGAAGTAACTCTATCCTTTGCGATCCCGAGGGCCGAGGACAGGGAATTCACCAGCGTCTTACGCCTCTGGGCAAACGCCGCCCTGACGACTCTGAAGAACCGTTTTTCGTCGGCGTCCACCGGCGGGCGTTCCCGTTTTTTCATCCTCACCACCGAGGAAACGACCTTCGGCTGCGGCATGAAGCTCTCGGGGAAGACGTCGAAAAGCAGTTCGGGTTCGGTAAAGTAGTTTACATAAAGCGTAAACGCCCCGTAATCCGGTGTCCCCGCGCCGGCGCACAGCCTGCGGGCCACCTCTCTTTGGATCATGACCGTTATGTCCGTGAAAACTCCCGTCTCTATGAGGGCGGTGATAGCCGGAGTGGTTATGTTGTAGGGCAGGTTCGCGCAGGCGACGGGCCGAAGTCCCCCGAACTTTTCGTTTACGATGGCCGGTATGTCAGCGGCCAGTATGTCTCCCCTGACGATCTCGATGTTGTCATAGTCCGACAGGGTCTCGTCCAGGAGCGGCATCAGCCGCCCGTCCAGTTCGACGGAGACCACCTTCGCGGCGCGCTCCGCGAGCCTCGCCGTAAGGGCCCCAATGCCCGGTCCCACCTCCAGGACGCCAGTGTTTCCGTCGGCGCCGCAGGAATCGGCGATGCGCTCCGGAACGGCCGGGTCTATAAGGAAATTCTGGCCCATGGACTTGGAGAATCTGAAGCCGTGGCGCGCAAGAAGCGCCTTTACGTCTTCCGGGCCCCGTATCACACGGGCGTTCGTGTTTTTTCCGTCGTTTTTTCCCATATCGTTCTCTCCGGTACGAGTTGTTTCGGCTGTCTGTTCAGTTCCAGTATAGCCGACCTTACGGCGGGATGCAATCGTTTTCGTTTTTTCTTAAAAAGTTCATAATAATCGGCATTTTCGCCCATTATGTAAACGAAACCCCCAAAAAAAGTTACGAAACCGCTTGCATTGTAAAACGCAGGAGAATAGAATGGTACCGTAAAGCAAAACGGCCGGAGCGCATGCCCGGCCCATTCGGGAGGATAACCATGATATTCAGTAAGAAAACCGTCAACGACATCGACGTAAAAGGCAAAAAAGTACTTCTCCGCTGCGATTTCAACGTCCCCCGCGACAAGGTCTCCGGCGAGATAACCGATGCAGGACGCATCGTTGCCGCGCTCCCGACGATAAAGCTGCTTCTGGAAAACGGCGCCGCCGTTATAACCTGCTCCCACCTCGGCAGGCCGAAGGGCCAGTGGAACCCCGAACTGTCCCTGGCGCCTGTCGCGGACAAGCTCTCCGAGCTCCTCGGCATGCCCGTCAAGATGGCCAAGGACGTGATCGGTCCCGACGCCAAAAGACTTGCCGCCGAGCTTCAGCCCGGCGAGATAATGCTCCTTGAGAACCTCCGCTTCCACAAGGAGGAAGAGGCGAACGATCCCGAATTCGCCAAAGAGCTCGCCTCCCTGGCCGACGTCTACGTATCCGACGCCTTCGGCACCGTCCACCGGGCACACGCCTCCACTGCCGGCGTCGCCGACTATCTTCCCGCGGTCTCCGGTCTCCTGGTGGCCAAGGAGCTCAGCGCCATCGGCGGAGCCTTGAATTCCCCCTCTCATCCCTTCACCGCCATCCTCGGCGGCTCCAAAGTCTCCGACAAGATCGGCATCATAGCGAATCTCCTCGAAAAGGTCGATACGATCATCGTAGGCGGAGGAATGGCCTTCACGTTCATCAAGGCTCTCGGAGGAGATATAGGAAACTCCGTCTGCGAAGAGGACAGGCTGGACTACGCCAAAGAGATGGTCGCCAAAGCAAAGGAAAAGGGCGTCGCGCTCCTTCTGCCCGTCGACGCCGTTGCGGCTTCCGCGTTCGCTGCCGACGCCGAGCATATGATAGTCCCCGCCGACAAGATACCCGATTACTGGATGGGCCTCGACATCGGCCCCGAGACGGAAAAGATATTCGCGGACGCCATCCGCGCCTCCGCGACGATAGTATGGAACGGCCCCATGGGCGTCTTCGAGTTCGAGCCCTTCGCCAGCGGCACGGTAGCCGTCCTGAAGGCGATGGCCGAATCCGACTGCGTCTCCATCGTGGGCGGCGGCGACAGCGCGGCCGCAGCGAGAAAGTTCGGTTACGAGGACAGTCTCACCCACGTCTCCACCGGCGGCGGAGCGAGTCTCGAGTTCCTGGAGGGCAAGGATCTGCCCGGCATATCCTGTCTTCTGGACAAATAGGAGTTTGAAATGGATACCAGATACCGCAAAACAGTCATAGCAGGCAACTGGAAGATGAACATGCTACCGTCGGAAGTCCGGCCCTACGCCGAGCGTCTCCGCGCTCTTGCACCCGCGAACAGAGCCTGCGACATCGTCCTCTGCGTCCCCCATGTCCTCATACCGGCGGCGGTCGCCGCCTTCCGGGACAGCAGGAACCGGGTGTTCGTCGGCGCTCAGAACCTGAACGAGCATCCCTCCGGCGCGTTCACCGGCGAGGTATCGGCGGCGATGCTGGCGGACGCGGGAGCGACCTACGTCATAATCGGCCACAGCGAGAGAAGGACTTATTTCAGAGAGATGGACGCCATCGTCAATGAAAAGGTCAGCGCCGCCCTCGGCGCCGGCCTCCGGCCCATCATCTGCGTGGGCGAGACTCTTGCTCAGCGTGAACTGGGCATAACGGACGACCTCATAACCCTCCAGGTAAAGACGGCCCTGTCCGGCGTTCCGGCTGATAAGATGCGCAGGATAATAATCGCCTACGAACCGGTATGGGCGATCGGCACGGGAAAGACGGCCACGGCCGAGCAGGCCGAGGAGGTATGCTCCCATATCCGCGCCGTCCTAAGATCCCTCTACGGCGCCAGGACCGCCAGAGCGGTGACCATACAGTACGGAGGCTCCATGAACGGCGGCAACGCCGCGGAGCTCCTCTCCATGCCGGATATAGACGGCGGCCTCATAGGAGGCGCGTCCCTCACCCCGGAGAAGTTCATCGAGGTGATAGCCGCCGCCGGCGAATGATTTCCAGCCCGTTTTCTCACACCGAAAGGAACGCATATACATGAAGAAGATCCCCACGACCCTAATAATAATGGACGGCTACGGTCTCACCGCCGCCTCCCCGACCAACGCTGTCACCTGCGCGAAGAAGCCCAATCTCGACGAGCTCTTCCGCACCTGCCCCAAGACCACCCTCTCCGCCTCCGGCGAGGACGTGGGCCTGCCGGCGGGCCAGATAGGCAACAGCGAGGTCGGCCATACGAACATAGGCGCCGGCCGCATCGTCTACCAGGATCTGTCCAAGATCTCCAGGGACATAGCGAACGGCGGCTTCTTCACCAACCCCGCATACACCTCCGCGATAGACGCCTGCGTGACCCGCGGGGCCTCGCTGCATATAATGGGCCTCGTATCCCCCGGCGGCGTGCACAGCCACACCGACCACCTCTGGGCGCTCATCGCCCTGGCCAAGCGCCGCGGCGTCGAGAAGCTGTATATCCACTGCTTCATGGACGGCCGCGACACGCCCCCCTGCTCCGGCATCGAGTCAATTAAGCTCTGCGTTGAAAAATGCGCAGAGGCCGGCATCGGAAAGATCGCCACGATAATGGGCCGTTTCTACGCCATGGACAGGGACAAGCGCTGGGAGCGGGTCGAGGAAGCGTACAACGCCATGGTATGCGGCGTGGGCAAAAACGACCCCGATCCGGTCCACGCGATGCAGGCGTCCTACGATGAAGGCGTTACCGACGAGTTCGTAAAGCCCGTCATCTGCGATAAGAAAGGGCTCGTCCGTCCTCAGGACACGATCATATTCCTCAACTTCCGTCCCGACAGAGCCAGGGAGATAACCCGGGCGTTCGTTGATCCGGAGTTCGACGGCTTCGTCAGGAAGAAGGGATATTTCCTTGTCAACTACGTCTGCACCACCCAGTACGACGAGACCATGCCCAACGTAACCATAGCCTACCCGCCCGAGGAGCTGAACGACACCTTCGGCGAGACCGTGAGCCGGGCGGGCCTCACCCAGCTGCGCATAGCGGAGACCGAGAAGTACGCCCATGTGACGTTCTTCTTCAACGGAGGAAACGAGCGCGTATACGACGGCGAGGACCGCGTCCTCATAGACTCCCCCAGGGAGTTCCCGACCTACGACCTCATTCCGGAGATGAGCGCCAGAAAAGTCGCCGACGCCGCCTGCGACTGCATAAAGCAGGGCAAATACGACGTCGTGATACTGAATTTCGCCAACTGCGACATGGTGGGACATACCGGCGTGCTGGAGGCCGCGATAAAGGCCGTCGAGACCGTGGACGAGTGCGTCGGCAAGGTAGTCGCCGCCACCTCAGAGATGGGCGGCATCTCCCTCATAACAGCCGACCACGGAAACGCCGAAAAGATGGTCGACGACGACGGCGTCACGCCGCACACCGCGCACACCACGAACCTCGTTCCCTTCGTAGTCGTCGGCGCGGACGTGAAGCTCCGCCCGGGACGTCTGAGCGACATCGCACCCACGATGCTCGACCTGATGGGCCTTGAAAAGCCCGAGGCCATGACGGGCGCCACCCTTATAACCAGATGAACGCGCATTGATACGAAAACACGAAATTTTAATAAATGCTTAGGAGATAATACCTATGAAACAGTACCTTGAGATCGTTGACGTTCTCGGACGGGAGATCCTCGATTCCCGCGGCAATCCCACAGTAGAAGTCGAAGTCACTCTGGAAGACGGCACCGTCGGCCGCGCTGCGGTCCCCTCCGGCGCCTCCACCGGCGTATACGAGGCCTGCGAGAAGCGCGACGGCGACAAGAGCCGTTATCTCGGCAAGGGCGTGCTCCAGGCAGTCGAAGCGGTCAATACCGAGATAGCGGAGGCTGTCATAGGCCTCAACGCTCTCGATCAGATCGCCATCGACCGTCTTCTCATCGAGCTTGACGGCACCCCGAACAAGTCCCGCTTCGGCGCAAACGCCATCCTGGGCGTATCCCTGGCAGTGGCCAAGGCTTCCGCCGAAGCCCTCCACATCCCGCTGTACAACTACATCGGCGGCGCTGGCGCCCACGTGATGCCCGTTCCCATGATGAACGTCCTGAACGGCGGCGCTCACGCGAACAACAGCGTCGATATCCAGGAGTTCATGATCATGCCCGTCTCGGCTAAGAGCTTCCGCGAGGCCCTGCGCATGTGCGCCGAGGTCTTCCACACCCTCAAGAAGGTCGTCCCCTCCTCCGGCGTCGGCGACGAGGGCGGCTACGCCCCGAACCTGGATGCTGACGAGGACGCCCTCAAGGCTCTCGTCGAGGCCATCTCCAAGGCCGGCTACAAGCCCGGCGAGGACTTCATGATCGCCATGGATCCCGCGGTCTCCGAGTGGTTCAACGCCGAGGACGGGTGCTATCACCT
>JAFZSD010000020.1 GCA_017619535.1 Oscillospiraceae bacterium
GGGCATGATGCGTACGCATCCGACTATGTTCCTCGACGATGCGTGCAACCTCCAGTTCGCGTCTGAGATCAAGAAGCACGTCAAGACTCCCGTCGCCACGGTCGGTGCCCTCACCGACGTTGAACAGATGGAGGAGATCATAGCTTCCGGCCAGGCGGACGTTATCCAGCTCGGCAGACAGTCGCTTGCTGATCCCGACCTTCCGATCAAGGCGATGACCGGCAGAGAGGACGAGATAGCCAGGTGCATGCGCTGCTTTACCTGCTTCTCCAATTCTTCCCAGAACGGCGTCTTCTACTGCGCAATCAACCCGAAGATCGGACATGAACGCGAGAACATGTTCGCCACCCCGCCTTACACGAAGAAAAAGGTCCTTGTCGCCGGCGGCGGCATAGGCGGAATGCAGGCTGCAATCACCTGCGCTGAGCGCGGACACGAGGTCATCCTCTGCGAAAAGACCGACAAGCTCGGCGGCGTTCTCCACTGCGAGGTAAACATCCCGTTCAAGAGCAAGCTCGGAAACTACATCGACCTTCAGGTCAGAAAGATATCCCGCCTGCCCATCGAAGTGCGTCTAAACACTCCCGTGACTCCTGAACTCGCCGAGAGCATAGCTCCGGACGTCATCATCGCGGCGATGGGTTCGCGTCCGGTCAAGCCGCCTATCAAGGGTATCGACCTTGACAAGGTACACGGCGCTGAAGAAGTCTATTATCATCCCGAGATCGTAGGAGAGAAGGCTGTGATCCTCGGCGGCGGTCTTGTCGGCCTGGAACTCGGCGTTTTCCTTGCCATGGAAAAACACGACGTAACGATAGTCGAGATGATGCCGCGCACGCTGGTATCTCCGGATGACCCGACCGCGATGCCAAAGCCGGGCGAACCGATAGTCCAGGGCTTTGCGATCCGTGATCTTATCAAGAACTGGGACAACTACACGGTGCTCACATCTACCAAGGCGCTGGAGATCAACGAGGAAGGCCTTGTGGTAGAGGGACCCGACGGAGTAAAGACCATACCCGCCGATACAGTCATCTATGCGGTCGGCCAGAAGTCGGTCCGCGACGAAGCCATCGCCATCAGCACCTGCGCCCGCGAATTCCATATGATTGGAGACTCCGTCGCGCCGAGAAACATTTTCTCAGCGACTCAGGCGGCTTATCAGATAGCCCGAGATATCGGCAGATACTGATCGATAATACGGCTCCCGGCAGTGCGCTGCCGGGAGCCGTTCTATTATCTGAATCGTTCCGTAAAACAGCGGTTTATGAACGTGAAAACAGCGTCTCCGCAATTGACAACAGACCGCTGCGGTAATATAATTTTTAGAGTTATTTGAATGGCAGATCAGGCGTCGGGAGCGTCTCGGCCCGCCTGGTTTTTCCATAGTATCCTTTGAAGCTCATACTCAAATTCTCAAGGGGGAATAAACATGAGAGTTTTTATCGACACACCCGAAAAGATCGCTGAAATGGCAGCGCAGAAGTACGTGGATCTGCTCAGGAGAAAGCCCAACGCCATCCTCGGCGGCGCGACCGGTTCGACTCCTCTCGGACTCTACGCGCAGCTTGCGAAACTCTGCAGCGAGGGCAAGGTGTCTTTTAAGGACGCGACGTCCTTCAATCTTGACGAGTACGTCGGCCTCGACGGTACCCATGACCAGTCTTACCGCTATTTCATGAATGAGAATCTCTTCAAGCATATTGACATCCCGATAGAGAGAACGTTCGTTCCGTCGGGCATAGACACCGATCCGGCGACCGCAGCGGCATATGACGAGGCGATCAAGGCTGCGGGCGGCATCGACATGCAGCTTCTCGGCATCGGCAACAACGGACATATCGGATTCAACGAACCGGGAACGCCTTTCGGTTCGATCACACATATGGTAGAGCTTACCGAGTCCACCAGGACCGCAAACGCCAGATTCTTCAATTCGATCGACGAGGTCCCGACCCACGCCGTCACGATGGGTATAAAGACCGTCATGAACGCGAGAAGTATAATACTCATGGCGATCGGCAAGGCAAAGGCTGAGATCATCAAGGCTACAATCCAGGGCGAAGTCACGCCGCAGGTACCCGCGTCCGTGCTGCAGCTGCATCCGGATGTGGACGTGTTCCTCGACTATGAGGCGGCGGCGCTTCTCTGATCCATCATTAAGGAGAACCACAATATGTCTAAATACTTCGGTACTGACGGCTTCCGCGGCGACGCAAACGTCGGACTGACCGTCGAGCACGCCTTCAAGATCGGGCGTTTTATCGGATGGTACTACGGCCGTGACCATAAGGCGAAGATAGTGGTGGGAAAGGATACGCGCCTTTCCAGCTACATGTTTGAATGCGCGCTCACAGCAGGTATAACCGCCTCCGGCGCAGACGCGTATCTAATGCACGTGACAACGACCCCCAGCGTTTCCTATATAGCGCGCACGGAGGACTTCGACTGCGGGATCATGATTTCCGCGAGCCACAACCCGTTCAACGACAACGGCATCAAGCTCGTAAACAACAACGGGGAGAAGATGGAGGATTCAGTCATCGACGAGGTGGAGAAATACCTCGACGGCGCCGTTCCGGAAGTCCCGTATGCCACCGGCGACAAGATCGGCCGGGCTATAGATCACTCAGCCGGCAGAAACAGGTATATAGGTTATCTCATCACGCTCGCGTCTCACTCGCTTAAGGACGTGAAAGTGGGACTTGACTGCGCCAACGGCAGCACCTGGATGATTGCAAAAGCCGTTTTCGAAGCTCTCGGCGCGCAGACGTATGTCATCAACAACACGCCCGACGGGACCAATATAAACGTGAACTGCGGATCGACCCATATCGAAGGCCTCCAGAAATACGTTAAAGAGAACCATCTGGATATCGGCTTCGCCTTCGACGGCGACGCGGACAGATGTCTCGCCGTGGACGAGAACGGCGAGCTCGTCAACGGAGACCAGATACTGTACATCTACGCCAATTACCTCAAGGAACGCGGCCGCATGGGCGATTCCAAGGTGGTCACGACGATAATGTCCAATTTCGGGCTCTACAAGGCGCTGGATCAAATAGGCGTCGGATATGAAAAAACGGCGGTCGGCGACAAGTATGTCTATGAAAACATGAGACAGTACGGCCACAAGATCGGCGGCGAGCAGTCCGGCCATATCATCTTCACAAAATATGCGACCACAGGAGACGGTCTCCTGACCGCGATAAAAGTCATGCAGGTCGTTATGGACAAGAAGCTTCCGCTCTCGAAGCTCGCTGAACCCATTAAAATGTATCCCCAGGTGCTGAAAAACGTCAGGGTCGCCGATAAGGACACCGTCCTGGGAGATACAGACGTGAAGGCTGCTATCGACGCTGTTTCAGATGCACTCGGCGATACCGGAAGGATACTCGTCAGAAAGAGCGGCACCGAGCCGGTACTCAGAGTCATGGTGGAGGCACCGGAGTACGAAGTATGCGAGAAGAATGTCGACGACGTTATCGCTGTGATGGACGGCAAAGGGTACGTTATCGAGGTGAAAAAATGACACGGACGGAAGAACTGCTCGACCTGACAAAGACCATTGCCGCTGAACTGTTTGAGGGCAGGGAGAGACCCTGGGAAGTTCTTCCCGACATCAAGGACTTCATACTAAGGCTGGGCCCGACGCTGCCGGAGGATGAGTTCGATCATCCGTCGGAAGACGTATGGATCGCTAAGGGTGTCAAGATCTTTCCGACTGCTTTTATAGCCGGCCCGTGCATCATAGACAAAGATGCAGAGATCCGCCAGTGCGCTTTCATCAGGGGCAGCGCGATCATCGGAAAGAACTGTGTCGTCGGCAACTCGACAGAGATAAAGAACGCAGTGCTATTCGACAACGTTCAGGTCCCTCATTTTAACTATGTCGGTGACTCTGTACTCGGGTATAAGGCCCACATGGGCGCCGGCGCGGTCACGTCCAACGTAAAGAGCGACAAGACGCTCGTCGTAGTCAGAGACGGCTGCGAGCGGTTCGAGACCGGGCGCAAAAAGTTCGGCGCGATCCTTGGAGACAACGTCGAAGTCGGCTGCAACAGTGTTCTGAACCCCGGAACGGTCATAGGACGCGGTGCAAGCATCTATCCCGTTTCATGTGTACGCGGCGTTATACCGGCGGGACACATCTACAAGGATCCCGGACACATCGTGGAAAGAGTCTGATACTCTCTTCAGTAAATACAGTCTTAGACATAATAGCAGACGCTCAACGGAGCGTCTGCTTATTTTATCGGATATAAGGCATGTTAATGTCGCGCGTCTAAAAAAAGGATCGCGGGACGATTAATCTTTGCGTTCCACGAACCACCGCCCGTCTTCATAATACAGGTGTGTGATAAATCTGCCGATACGTACCGTATAGCGCATGCCCGTTCCGCCGCCCTTCATACTTGCCGCTCTTCGTACGTCAAGCAACCTGTCTATCTTGTAGCGTTTGCCGTCTTCCCATGTGATGTAGAGAGGAAACAAGCGGCCGTCCGGTTCAAAGCGGGCGTTGACTCCGACATAGGCTTTTAGAGAAACAGCGTTTTCCATACCATGATCCTCCGTATCTGAAAGGTATATCGTTCTTTATGGCAACAGTATATATCTGAAGCGGATAAAAGTAAAGATAAAAATATCATAATAAGATAATAATACGCTGTTATCTGCATCGCACGGTATAAGAAAGCGTTTTGAGAAAGAAAAGACCCGCCCTGACAGGGCGGGTCTCACACTGTTTATCATTTGCCGTCTTTTTTGCGGAGCTTATGTTCTGTGCCGTCCGGCTCTACGATGTAGGTGTTGTCGAGTGTCTGAAGGACGTTTTTGCGGAACGCGGCGAGATACTCTTCACGGAGACGCTTCTGCTCCGCCTTTTCCTCATCAGAGAGTCCCCCGGCTTTTTCCTTGGCGGCGAGTTCGTTTATGCGTTTCAGTCTTTCTGTAGCCATGTGACTCTCCTCAGAACATAAGGTTTTTGGGGGTCCTGGCGTAGGGGATGGTATCTCTTATGTTGCCGATGTTTGTGAGATAGAGGATAAAACGCTCGAGCCCGAGCCCGAAGCCGGAATGGGGAACGCTGCCGAAGCGCCGCAGATCGCAGTACCACTGCAGGGAATCCTGGGGGATGCCAAGCTCTGCCATGCGCTTTGTGAGGAGATCATAACGCTCTTCGCGCTGGGAACCGCCGATGAGCTCGCCGACGCCGGGAACCAGGCAGTCACAGGCGGCAACAGTCTTGCCGTCTTCGTTCATACGCATATAGAAAGCCTTGATATCCTTTGGATAATCGATTATGAAGACAGGCCCTTTGACTACCTCTTCACAGAGATAGCGCTCGTGCTCGCTCTTCATGTCGATGCCCCATTCGACCGGATACTGGAACTGGCGTCCTGACTTCAGAAGGAGATCGATAGCTTCGGTGTAAGGTAGAACTTTGAATTCGGAATCGACTACAGCCTGCAGACGGGAGATGAGAGCGTGTTCCTTGTCAAACATGTCGTTGAAGAACTTCATTTCAGACGGGCAGCGGTCAAGAACGGCCTTGATGCAGTATTTGACCATGCTTTCCATGACTTCCATATCGTCCTCGAGATCGGCAAAAGCAATCTCCGGCTCGACCATCCAGAACTCGCTTGCGTGGGTGGTGGTGTTGGAGTTCTCAGCACGGAAAGTGGGTCCGAAGGTGTAGACCTTGTCATAGGCAAGTGCGAAAGGCTCGACATGGAGCTGCCCGGATACCGTCAGACATGCGTGCTTTCCGAAAAAGTCCTTCTCATAATCGCCGTCTTCGCGGGTCGTGACGGTAAAGACCTCTCCTGCGCCTTCGGCGTCGTTGCCGGTGATCAGGGGAGGAGTTATATAGAGAAAGCCGTTGGATTGGAAAAACTCGTGTATGGCGGCGCAGAGCACGCTGCGGACGCGGAAAAGAGCGGTAAAAGTGTTAGTTCTCGGACGGAGATGGGGTATCTCGCGCATGAATTCGAGCGAGTGGCGCTTTTTCTGCATGGGAAAGTCGGGGTCGCAGCCTCCGACGACAGTCACTGAATCAGCCTGAACCTCGAAAGGCTGCTTGGCGTCGGGAGTTAGAGAGAGCGTGCCGGCGACATCGATAGAACAGCCGGTGGCGATCTTCGAAGCTTCGGCAAGCTCCGGATGAGCGTCGATGTTGTAAACTATCTGGACGTTCTCGAAGCAGGTGCCGTCGGAAAGAGCAATGAAGCCTACGTGACCGTTGCTCCTGTTCGTCCGGACCCAGCCGCGCACGCGGACAGGTTTTCCGTCAGATGACGGATCGTCTTTGATCGAGTAGAGATCTGCGATCAGTACATATTGTTTTCTAATCATTTCAGTTGCCTCCTATGGTAAACGCGGATAGCGTCAGTCAATTAAAGTAGTTTTCTATTTCACTGCGCGAAGCCGTTACGGAGCCCTGGATCATCTCGGGGCTGCCTCCGCCGCGGCCGGAAAGAACAGCGTTTATATCGCGGACCCGTTCGCGCAGATCTGTTGTCCTGCTGCCGATGATGTATTTATACCCGCCGGAGTCGCTGCCGGTAAATACGGCGCACATGCCGGAGCATACGGCGGTCCCGGCGTTACAGAGCTGCCTCATCATGTCCGTGTCGAGCTCCGGTTCGAAGAGACAGATGTTGCCGCTTGTCTTCCTGAGCGCAGCGGCCTTGAGACCGACGAGCTCGCGACGGAGCTTTACTGAATCGAGCTTTAAGTCGGAAAGCTCGCGCTTCATCCGGTCGACTGCCTGAGCCGTGTCATTTTGCGGCGCAGAGAGGGAGTTTGATATGGCGACGACGTTAGCGTATTTCGCTCGGTAGTCGGCCAACGCGTCCGCACCCGCCAGAAGGTGTATCCTCACGCCGCCGCGGTGGCGCATGAAGTCGGTCAGCTTTATGAGTCCGATCTCGCCTGTGCGTTTGACGTGAGGCGCGCAGCACGCGCAGAGATCGTAGCCCGGGATGCGGACGAGCCGCACATTCTCCGTGAGTTCCAGTTTGCTGCGGTAGCTGAGGCGCGGCAGGGAAGCGGGAGAGGGAAACAGCGTAACGATCGGGATATCTTTATACACAGCCTCGTTTGCAAGAAGCTCTATACGGTCAAGATCGTCTCGCGTCAGCTCACCGTCAAAGTCCATCGTCACGTCGTCCTCGCCGAGGTGGAAGCCGACGTTGTCATAGCCGTAGAGACTGTGGACGAGACCGGAAACTATGTGCTCACCGGAGTGATGCTGCATCCGCCGGAAGCGGAGATCCCAGTCGAGAGAGCAGGCAACGTCCGCCCCGACTGTAACAGGTGCGTCGGTGACGTGGACGATGCGCCCGCCCGTCTCCTGTGTGTCAAGGACGCGGACTTCGCCGATAACACCGGTGTCGCCCGGCTGGCCGCCGCCCTCGGGGAAGAAGGCCGTCCGGTCCAGCTCGACATGAAAGCGCCCGTCAGCGCCGGAGCAGGATATGACCCCGGCGGTAAAGTCGCGTATGTGGCTGTCCTTGTAATACAGTTTTTCCGTCATTTGCCGGGATCGCCTCCTGTCTGCAGCGTTCTGATAAAAGAAAAAGCCCGAAGATTCAGAGAATCTCCGGGACGAGCAATCTGTCAAATGCCCGCGGTGCCACCCGCATTGGCGCTATATTCGCGCCCGCTTTGAAGATATGTAGTTGACGGATATGCCTCGAAGCGTTCCCCGGCACACTACTCTCCCGAAACGCGCTTACAGCCGGTGACGCGAGATCTCTGGCGGGATTTCCAAGAGTGCGGAGTCTTCGCAGTGGATTATATCCCACGCACCATGTGTTGTCAATACTGCGTTGCAATCGGTGCCTCTGTCGGCTATAATCAGAGCATAAGATAGTTTTTCACAGCACGAGATGATCTGTATGAAAAGAAATGTTTTAATAATATTCCTGGCACTTGCTGTTCTTGTATCGTACACGATGCCTGTCTGTTCGGCAGCGCCTGATGCCGCCATGCCGACGGTAGTCGGCCCGGACGGACCTATAGAAGGGATGTCGCCGCCGGAGCCTGATCCGGAAGAGGACGAGGAAGAGGAGGAAGATGCGCCCCGCGCTGGGTCCGTGAAAGCGGAACTCCTCGTCGATTACACAACCGGTGAGCCTATATATGAGTTCAGCGCGGATAAACTTGTCTATCCTGCCAGCACAACGAAGATCATGATGGCGCTCCTGGTATGTGAGGCAGCTGAACGCGGCGATATAGCTCTGGATGACGAGGTCGCCATGACGGATACGGCTATAGACGCGCTTCCGTATGACGCCAGCACAGTGTATTATCAGATCCAGCCCGGAGAATACCTGACGGTCGAGGACTATCTGTACTGCGCCATGCTGGAATCCGACTGCCCCAGCTGCAACCTGCTCGCTGAATACGTATCCGGCGATACAGATCTCTTCGTCGAACTCATGAACGACCGCGCTGAAGAACTGGGATGCACTGATACGCATTTTGTGAATCCTTCCGGATACCACGACGACGATCAGTATACGACTGCAAGGAATATGTACCTCATAACGGCCGAGGCGCTCCGTCACGAAGAGTTCCGCAAGGTCGTAGGAACACCTCAGTACACCGTACCTGAGACGAATTATCACAGCGAACGGCATCTGTTCTCGACTAACAGGCTGTACGGCGCGATGGATATCTCGAATGAGGGATACTATGAAGGTTACGGAACGTCATACAGCTACGATTACTACTATGAAGGGGCATCCGGAGTGAAGACCGGCACCACGTCTGCCGCCGGATCCTGCCTGGTTGCGTATGCAGTCAGGGGCGACATGGAGCTCATCACCGTCGTGATGGGAGGCTCTCCGTCCGTGTCCGAGAGCGGGGAAGTCGGTCTGACCCAGTATGTGGAAACGGTCAGGCTGTTCGATCTTGGTTTCAGGACGCTGGTAGAGAAAGAGGCAAAGAAGCAGGAGCAGGAACAAAAAGGCCAGGACCAGAGCGATCCAGAGCAATCAGAAGATCCCGGAAAACAGGAGCCGTCCGGTAAGGACGGTAAGGACGGCGGTAACGGCGGGAACAGCGGCGGGAACGCTGACAGAGGCCTGCCGTCCATCGAAAAGATCCTTCTCGTAGCGGCGGCTGCCGTTGCGGCTGCGCTTATAGTAGTCGTCCTTATCTACATAGCTGCGAACAGACCGCGGAAACGGTGATGCCCATCCGGCATCGCGGCCTGTTGAACCGTCCGGCACCGCATGATATGTTTAGATCACAAGTGAAATCACCGATATCGGGAGGCGTGCTCATGAAGGTTACGGTACTTGCCGAGAATAAGGGAAAAGACGGTCTGACAGCCGAGCACGGGCTTTCGCTGTATATCGAATATGAAAACAGGAAATATCTGATCGATACAGGCGCAGGCGACGCGTTCTACAGGAATGCCCAGCTGCTCGGTATTGACCTGCGTGATGTGGACGCAGCGTTCATATCCCACGCGCATAACGATCATGCGGGCGGACTTGCATTTTTCCTGTCGTGGAACAAAAAAGCCAGGATCTACATGGGCGCCGAAGCCGCTTCGGTATCGTGCTGGAAGATCAAGCCCGATTCGGAGAAGTTTATAGGGATACCGGAGCACTTTATCAGCAGCTTTGAAAAGCGGTATTCGTTCGCAGAAGGGATAACCGAAGTCCTCCCGCGTATTTGGATGGTGCCGCACACTACTCCGGGACTAGAACAGCGCGGAGAACGCGCGTGTCTGTTTATCAAAAACGGCGGGGAATATGTGCCGGATGACTTCAGGCACGAGTACACCATCGTATTCGACACGGAAGGCGGACTCGTCATATTCAGCAGCTGCTCCCATGCCGGCGCCGACAATGTCGTGAAAGAGGTCACTGAGGCATTGCCGGGCAGAAAAGTTCTGGCATTCCTCGGCGGGTTCCACGTCATGGGACCTGAGGGAGTAGAAACGCTCGGTATGTCCGAGGATGAGGTCAGAGAACTTGCCAGAAGACTAGGATCGCTGGGCATCGGCAGGATATATACCGGTCACTGTACCGGAGACCCCGGATTCGCAATTCTGAAGAAGGAACTGGGCGACGCCATATCGTACATGTCCACCGGTACGGTCATGGAGATTTGATCCGGATAATTCAAAGCCCGCGCTTCAAATGAAGCGCGGGCTTTCAGCATATGCGGTCATCTGGTCCCGGTAGAGCCGAATCCGCCGGTCCCCCGGTCCGTTCCCGATAACTCGTTTTCCTGAACAAAAACAAATTCGGGAGTCAGCACGGGCGTTATGAGAAGCTGGGCGACACGTTCTCCGGGAGATACGGATGCCGGGATACCCGAATGGTTGTGGAGAGCGACTATCAGTTCGCCGCGGTAATCGCTGTCTATAACGCCGACCTTGTTCGCCGGCGCAAGTCCTTTTTTCGAGGCCAGACCGCTTCTGGCACATACGAGACCTGCATATCCCCCGGGGATCTCAACGGCGATCCCGGTGGGGATCATACGTGTTTCATGGGGCTGAAGCTCAATATCCGAGTCGATACAGGCCCTGAGATCTGCACCCGCGGCGAATTCCGAACCATAAGTGGGGAGCTGCGCGTTCTCACGCAGTTTTACTGCCTTGATGATACCGCTCATTCCTTCCTCTCCGTTCTGAGGCTCTCCATTGCCTCCGTAAGCCGTTCGATTATATATCCGTAGTTCTCGCGTCTGTGAGGGATGGGGCAGTCCATGCAGTTTTTTACGCCCTTCTTCGTATAGTTGAACCTGCCGCCGCACTTGTCTCCTGTGAAGTAAAGCGGACAGTAGCAGAAGAGACAGTTGAAATCCTCTTCCGGAACGCCCTTATGACACGGAAAGTATTCGCACTCTCTGTTTGCAAAGAACGCATAATTCTTGCCTTCCCAATTGGGGTCGCACATACGATTGCCTCCTTACATGACCGGAACGGCGTTTATTTCTCAATCACTATATGATCCATGCCGTTGACCTCGAATTCCTCGATATAATCGTCGATACGGCTGTTCAGTTCATCCAGATTGTCCGAGTTTATGGGAGCAAAATCCATGTCGCGGTGCGCGAATTCCTCGGCGAGTATCTCAAAGAAGACGGCGTCTTCGTAATCAGCGATGGCCTCGTGTATGCCGCCCTCCTCAAAAGCTATGGACGGAAGCACCGTGCCGTCGCAGTTTTCATACAGCGCATCCATGCCCACGTCGGCGCAGTGGGAGAATATGAGGCTCTCGACGTCGTCATAATCGTCGAAGCGGTCGTCGCCGCGGGTGGAATTAAGGATCCAGTTGCCGATATATACGACGTCCAGGAGACGCCTGAACTGTTTATTGGTGAGTTCGATGTTCATGTTTTTCCTCCGCAGATTCGGGCACGGCCGGAAGCGGTAAGCGCCGCCGTTATTACTTTGTGCCGGTAATGTAATTATAACAAACGGCAGAAGGATTTCAATATAAGAAAATAACACTTGTCATTTTTATGGCGTTAGATTATCATATGTAAGACTGGGGTGATATTTTGGACAACAGACCCTTGGGAGTTTTTGATTCCGGGCTCGGCGGACTGTCGGGCTTCAGACATCTCGCGCAGCTCATGCCGAACGAGGACATCCTGTACCTCGGCGACACGGGCAGAGTGCCCTATGGTACAAGATCGCGCGAGACGATAATCAGATATGCGTGTGAGGATGCCGGATTTCTCGTCAACCGGGGAGTCAAGGCTATCCTTGTTGCATGCAATACGGTCAGTTCGACGGCGATGGATACGCTCCGAAGCACGTTCAGCGTACCGTTTTTCGATGTGGTGACCGCGGCAGTCAGAACCGCAGCCGCCTCTACGAGAAACGGATGCATAGGAGTGATCGGCACGGAGGCAACAGTGCGCAGCGGCGTATACGGCAGACAGATCAGGCAGATAATGCCTGATGCAGAGGTATGGGAGAAAGCGTGCCCGCTGCTGGTGCCGCTGGTCGAGAACGGAAGGACGAGACCCGGCGACCGGGTCGCGGAGATCGTGACAGAGGAGTATCTCGAGGAACTCAGAGACCGGGGCGTGGATACACTTATACTCGGATGCACGCATTACCGTATGCTGAAAGACGTTATCTCAGGCTGCATGAAGGACGCTGTGCTCGTCGATTCCGGCGCCGTCGGCGCGGAGGACATGGCCGGAGCGCTGCTGGATCTCGGTACGGCCGCAGACCGCAGCAGAGCGGGGAGACATACTTTCTACGTCACCGACAGCACAGAGGGATTTGAGAAACAGGCGTCTATCTTCCTTGAAACAGAGGAGCATCTTGCCGTCTCGCGCGTCGATCTGAACTGAGGGCGACTATCGGAGAAACATATGAAAAAAGCATTGATATCGATTAAAGGCTGTCAGTTCCTGTCAGGGATAACGGAAAATGACAGCTGCATAGAATTCGTTACAGACGGCGACTATACAATGTCCGACGGGGTAGGTGAGATCAGCTACGCCGAGTCGGAACTCACCGGTTATACCGGATGCAACACCGTATTTCAGATAATGAAGGACCGCATACTGCTGAAGCGGGACGGGGCGATAAGTTCCGAGATGATCTTCGACCCCGCCAGAAAGCACAATTTCGTCTACGACACTCCGGTCGGATCGCTGCTGTTCGGCCTGAGCACCAAGAAGATAATCAATGATCTTGACGAGAACGGCGGAAGGCTGGAGATCAAGTACGCGCTGGATATCGACAGCAGGGTGATCAGCAACAATTCCTTTGAGATAAACGTTAAATCGTGAAGCGAGGTATGACCTTATATGATTGATATGATGGATACCGCGAGACTGCAGATAGACGAGCTTATGCGCTCGGCATATGCCAAAGCGGCCGAAAAAGGAACTCTTCCAGAGGGCAAGACGCTCATCGGCGCGGCAGAAGTCCCGAGAGACAGACAGAACGGTGACTTTGCGGCTACCCACGCCATGGCGGGAGCAAAGGAATTCCGCATGGCTCCGAAAGCGATTGCTTCCGCGCTCCTAGAAGAGCTGGACCTTGAGGGAAGCTATTTCGACAGCGCAGTCGTTGCGGGCCCCGGGTTCATTAACTTTACATTCGGGTCCAGATGGTATGAAGAGGTCCTGGCGGCTATCGAGAAGTATGGAGACGATTACGGACGGTCCGACGTCGGGCACGGCGAGAAGGTCATGGTGGAGTTCGTGTCCGCAAATCCGACCGGGCCGATGACTATCGGCAACGCACGCGGGGGCGTCCTTGGAGACACCCTTGCTTCCGTTCTGGATATGGCCGGATATAACGTATGGCGGGAGTTCTACGTTAATGACGCCGGTAACCAGGTGGATCTGTTCGGCCGTTCCATAGAGGCCAGGTATCTGCAGATATGCCTCGGAGAGGACGCGGTGGAGTTCCCTGACAACGGATACCACGGCGATGATATCAAAGACCTTGCCAGGATGATATATGAGAAGGACGGCGACAGATACGTATCCGTGCCTTCGGAAGAGCGTATAGCGGCCTTCGTCGAATTCGGTCTTCCTTACAACATTGAGCTGATGAAAAAGCATCTCGAGAGATACAGGATCAGGTTCGACAAGTGGTTCCTCGAGAGCGACCTGCATAAGAGCGGATACGTCGAGGATACAGTCCGGCTTCTTACCGAGAACGGATATACTTACGAGAAAGACGGTGCTCTCTGGCTTAAAAATACCGCGCTAGGTGCAGACAAGGACGAGGTGCTCCGCAGGAGCAACGGTTTCTATACATATTACGCAGTAGACATCGCATATCACAGGAACAAATTCCTTGTACGCGGATTTGACCGCGTGATCGACGTGTGGGGCGCCGATCATCACGGCCACGCGATCAGATTCAAGGTGACGATGACATCTCCGGCTGTAGGGATATCCCCGGATAAGCTCGATTTTCTTATCATGCAGATGGTCCGCCTTACCAGGGACGGCGAGACGGTCAAAGTCTCAAAACGGACAGGAAAGGCTCTGACACTGAACGATCTGCTCGACGAGATATCTGTCGACGCCTGCAGATTCTTTTTCAATGCAAAACCGGACACGCATCTGGAATTCGATCTCGGCTTGGCTGTGCGGCAGGACAGCGAAAACCCGGTCTATTATGTACAGTATGCCCACGCGCGTATCTGCAGCCTGATCGCAGCGCTTAAGGCAGACGGGCATGAAGTCGCGGATATTTCCCAAGTCGATACATCGGTACTTACGGCGCCCGAGGAGCTCGAAGTAGTCAAGCAGCTGGCGCTGCTGCCTGAAGAGATCAAACTGGCCGCCCGGGACTATGACCCGTCGCGCATAAACAGATACGTCATTGAGCTTGCAGCCCGTTTCCACAGGTTCTATAACGCATGCCGCATAAAAGGCGAAGAGGACGCGGTCCTGGCTGCGAGACTTAAACTCGCAGACTGCGTGCGGATAGTGATAGCGAATGCACTGCGCATCGTCGGAGTTACCGCGCCGGAGAAGATGTGACGTGTTCTTGTAAATAGTTTGGGACGTCCGTGATACGGGCGTCCCGATTTCTGTTTGAGGATAAAATAATCATGCAGTATATTCGGAGAATAGCTGATAGTATTAAAGATTAACACCTTTTTTGTAATAATAGTGTTGACTTTTTTGTTCTTTATGATATCTTTATATAAAAAATCAGAGAAAGTCAGCAATACACACGATTATTTCATTTCGAGAAGCTGCTTTCGGGATGAGCAACAAGGAGGGAACCGGGATTGAAATCGACCGGTATTGTGAGAAAGGTTGACGAACTGGGCAGAGTCGTTCTTCCGATCGAGCTTCGGCGTACGCTGGACATAGCAGAAAAGGATTCACTTGAGATATATGTCGACGAGGACGCGATAGTACTTAAGAAGTACGAGTCGTCCTGCGTGTTCTGCGGAAGCGCCAAGAACATCGTAAACTACAAGGGAAAGAATATCTGCGCTGCATGCGTCAGAGATATCAAGAAGAAGATCTGAGCCGCTGCGTCCGGACAATGCATGAAAAAAGCTGCATTTTACGAAAAGTAAAATGCAGCTTTTCTTTGTTTCAGGAGAGGAGACTCTGTATTACTCAGCCAGCAGTTTCTCAAGCGCGGCGATTCTCTGGCATATGCAGAATACGTTCATGCTCTTGTACAGTTCTGACGTGCTCGGATAGCTTGGGGCGATGCGGATGTTTTTGTCTTCCGGATCGATGCCGTAGGGGAAGGCCGCTCCTGCAGGGGTGAGTTTCACGCCTATATCGGCACAGAGCTGTACGCATCGCTTTGCAGTCCCGGGAAGACCGTCATAGCTGATGAAATATCCGCCGTTCGGATTCGTCCAGGTTCCTATGCCCGTGTCGCCAAGCCCTTTTTCAAGCGCTGCGAGCGCGCAGTCGAATTTGGGACGTAGATAGTTAGCCTGTTTCTGCATGTGAGCTTTGAGACCGGCTATGTTCTTGAAATAACGAACGTGGCGTAGCTGGTTTATCTTGTCGTACCCCAGCGTCTGGACACCCATCTGGCGGGTCAGGAACTGTATGTTCGGCTTGCTGGCTGCGAGGACTGCGACTCCGGCACCGGAGAAGGTTACCTTGCTCGTTGACATGAATTCATAGACCATGTCTTCGCTGCCGAATTCCTTGCACGCGTCAAATATGTTGAGGAGATCGTCGTCCTCCTGGCGGAAACCGTGGACGAAATATGCGTTGTCCCAGAAAATGCGGAAATCGTCTGCAGCCGGTTTG
Source organism: Oscillospiraceae bacterium (assembly GCA_017619535.1). Taxonomy (GTDB): domain Bacteria; phylum Bacillota; class Clostridia; order Oscillospirales; family Oscillospiraceae; genus RGIG8048. The sequence continues at coordinate 15,748 of JAFZSD010000020.1, forward strand.
AGAGCCGCGAACGCTCTTACGGTCTCGTGGGAGTATGTGCAGCCGGTAGGATTCGAATACTTCGGTACGCACCAGATACCTTTAACGGACGGGTCGGACTCGACGTATTCCTTGACCATGGCCATGTCCGGCCCAGTCTCCGACATGGGGATGTTGATCATTTCGATACCGAATTCCTGCGTTATGCGGAAATGCCTGTCATAACCGGGAACAGGGCAGAGGAACTTAAGGTGTCCCTGCTGTCCCCAGGGCTTGCTTCCGCCGTATACGCCCAGCACATACGCCTTTATAACGGTATCATACATCAGCGCGAGACTGCTCTGGCCGCCCATGATCACGTTTTCCATACCGACACCGAGCACGCTCCCGAACAGCTCCTTGGCCTCGTCGACACCGGCGAGCTCGCCGTAGTTGCGGACATCGGTGCCCTTGCGTGTATAGATCAGATCGTAGGGATTCTGCTGCAGCATGTCCATGCTCAGGTTGAGCTGGTTCGCATCAGGCTTGCCTCTGGACATATCCAGATCGAGCCCCGCTGCACGCTGGACCTCATATAGCTTTTGCTGCTGCGCCAGTTTTTCCCGGCGCTGGTCGTTAGTCATTTCCAGAAACGTCTTCATACAGGACCTTCCAAACTTACGTGATTTTGCTCATTATACTACGTCAGACATATAAATACAAGCGCAAAATGAATTTCGGACCATATTTCTGTGCATATTCATTATGAATAGGGCGAATTACAATACCGAATTCAGAAAAAATGCAAGTCAAATATTTAAATCTTTCAAATGCGGGGAGAAACAGCGCTATATTTGTCCGGCATGAACGAATCCGTGCAAATAAGAATCGGGACCGGCGTATTACCGGCCCCGATACAGAGATTATCTCGTCGATTTATTTGAGAAAGTTGATGCCTCTGACAATGGGGGCTTCCACTGCTTTGCCTTTGCATGCCCGGACGAAGCAGATGACATATACGACCAGGAGTATGATCATCGCAATGCCGCCGGCAAAAGGAACGATTATGGTCCAGCAGAGCACGGCGGTAACGAAGCCCACGATAACGCAGCAGATCAGAAGTTTAAGGGACTGGCGGATGTGGAAACTGACGTACGGGGAACGGGGAACAGCGAGCAGAGCTACTATGATACCCAGGAGACTTGCGGCATAGACCAGTATGCCGTAGAGCTTGTTGTCGGATATGTCTCTCGGGTCGAACTCCGGGGTGTGGTCATAGGGGTCGCCGGTAGCAGGGACATAGGAACGTACAGCAGTTTCGACTGCAGCAGGAGTTCCGCAAGTAGGACAGAACTTTACGTTTTCATCGATGAGCGCGCCGCAGTTGGGACATGTCTTCATATCGGTGGATCTTCCTTTCATGTTTGTTTTAAACGCATTTCAATATGCGTATGATCACTTCAGTCAGCGTATCCGGCTTCAGCCAGAAGACGTTTCATATTGGAAGCGTATCTGCGCAGAGCGCTCTTAGCCGGATCCTTATGGATGTTCTCTTCAAGAGCAGTCCGGTTGAAAGTAAACGCGCCGAGCAGAATGCTTTTAACAGATGTATCGTTTTTTACAGTATCATAACGGCCCGATTCCGTGAAGGCGAGAGAAAAAACGATGCTGTTTCGTCTGCGCAGTCCTTTCGCCGGACGGGGGTATACGTAGATGAGGTACCTGTCCGTACCAGGAAGCATGATATAGTCTTTTTTTGACATGGGAGTCAGCCTGCCTACCGAGTAAGCGCCGTCGTTCTCCTTATCCCAGTGCTTCTCCATGAATTCATAGAGTTCAAACACTGTAAACGCTCTGTTCGTGGCAACGGTTCGTCTTCCAAACATTTGCGGTCAGTCTTCCTCCTTGACGATACGGATGGCGATACGTTCCTCCGGATCGTCGATGCCGTTCTCGCTAAGCGCTCTGCTGCAGTTCTCTATGAGATCGAAATACACGGTCCAGTAGTCTGCGGTTTCACACCATACGCGGACGGTGAATATATAAGTGTCGTCGTCGACTGCGGTCATGCGGGCAAACGGAGCGGGTTCGGAAACGACTCCGGGGGTGCCGGCCGCAGCCTTGAGGAGAACGTCTTTCACAAAGTCTGCGTCGATATCGTTCGTGATCTTGAAGTCCTGATCTATACGGCGCTTGTCCGCAACGGTGAAGTTGGTGACGTTCGAGTTCATGAGATCGCCGTTCGGAACGAGTATCTGTTTGTTGTCGACAGTCATTATCTTCGTATAGAAGACGCTTATATCAGTGACCGTTCCTTCGGCTCCGGTAGACTCAATATAATCGCCGACTTTGAAAGGTTTGAAGATGAGGATCATCAGTCCGCCGGCAAGGTTGCCGAGAGCACCCTGGAGAGCGAGCCCGACGGCAAGACCGCAGGACGCCAGCACAGCGATCACGCTCGACATTGACACGCCGAGTATGTCGATGATGCTGATGATCAGGATCGCGAAGAGCAGAATCTTGACGATAGTCAGTATAACTTTTTTGACTGTATCGTCGAGTTTCGTTTTAGCGACCGCCTTAGCAGCCAGTTTGTTGAGCATCTTTATGAGGATGAGCCCGACGATGAGGGCAACGATGGCGGCTACTATCTTACCGCCGTATGAGGTCAAGAGTTCTATTCCGGTCTTCGTAAACTGTTCCATGATCAGCCCTCCATACTAGTATTGAGTGGTTCTTCTACAATGAAATTCTACACCGAAGGCGCGCGGGTGTCCAGTAAAACAGTGACTGTGACGGCATCAAAGTCAGGACGAGGGCATAGATCGTCTTAATCACTGAAGAACTGTAGTATACGCTGACGGAAGTCGGGAGCGGTATCGAATGAGGCATGACCGTACCCGGTATACATATAGAGCCTGAAGTCGGGCCTCCTGTCCAGATTGACTGCTATCTCCATGGTGGAGTCGGGGTCCAGAACAGCATCGTCGAAAGAGCCGACAGCCAGGACGGGACAACTGATCCTTTTCAGATCCTCGACCGCATTAAAGCCTCGTGTGCCTTCAGCCAGGATAATGAAACGCTCCAGATCTGCAGCCGTAACTCCCTTAGACATCTCTGACAGAGTTTCTCTATACTGATCGAACACCTCCGTCGGATAGATCGTCCTGCCGAAATCGAGATATAGTTCTTCGGCATTGCCGGCTCCGGCGAGCCTGATCCATCTCTCTATCACGCGGAACTGTGCTTCCTGTACGTGTGCGGTCGTAGATCCGAGGGCCATCCTTGACACGAGATCCGGCCGTTCGGCAGCCATGACCAGAGCGATCATGCCGCCCTGTGACGCGCCAAAAAGGCATACGTTTTTAAGCCCGAGCCAGTCAAGGGCGGCTTCCGTATCCTTTGCCATATCGCGTATCGTGTAAGGGTGGGAGAGTTCCGAGCGCCGGCCAAAAACATATACCGTAAAAGAATCCGCAATCGACTGATATGCTTCTGCGATGGCATCAGCCGCCGTCATCACGCTCTGAACGCTCAGACCGGGTAGAATGACAAGCGCTTTACCGCCGTTTCCGAAGCGAAAGAAGTCCATCTTGAAATCAGCTGTTTTAACAGTCTCAATCTGAATACTCATAGGTGTTCTCCGGTTTTCCCTTTATCATTATCAAAATCAGTTTGATCATATTATGGCGAGTAGCAGGAGAAAAATATATATGGGCGTTGCAACCAATAACGAATGTATCTTAATAGGAATTCTATTATGTATCGGCAAAACAATCAACAGGAATGATACGATAATCAAAAGCGAGAATAATCTGAGATGACTGAACAAGCAGATCACAGCATCCGGTTATCATTTGTATTCTTGCTTGGAAATCCAAATGATGGTAAAATATAAAATAAGTCTTATTACAGTAACGGATCGTCAGTTTTACCATTACGGCCGGAAAAGCATATGCCTGGAGAGCACTGATAATGAAAGACATCGAATGCCCCAACTGCGGCGCATCATATCCTCCAGAAGAGACAAGATGCCCGTATTGCGGATATATCAATCCGGAAGGCGCCGAAGCAAAGTACATGGACCAGCTGGATGAGAAGCGCCGCGATCTGGATAAAGTGGATGACACAGCAAGGGCCGGATACCATCAAGAGATGAAAAAAGGATCCGGCACAGCGCTGAAGATTGTGATCATAACGGCGTTGATCATTGCGGCGCTTGTCGGTATATGGTCCATGGCGGAAAACAGGATCTTCGATCATAAACGTGATGATTACGCGGAAGAACTCGTGTGGGAGCATTCGCGCTTTGAGGAATACGATCAGATGTTCGAAGCAGGCAGATATGAAGATCTTATCGCTGCTATGGCAGAGGATTCCGAAAAGCATGACGTCTGGAACTGGGAGCACTATGACGAGTTCATGGAGATTGCAGACGGGCTGTGGGGGAATGAAGAATGAAATGCCAGCATTGCGGAAGCAACCTGAATATTGAAGACAGCGTATGCCCATACTGCGGTCAGCCGAATCCGTTCGCCGAAAAGCACCAGGAGGCGATGCGCCGCTTTGAAAGCGACTATGAGAAGACCAAGCGTGACGTTTTGGAGCAGACGGCCCGGTTCAGCAAACATACAATTCGGATCACAATCCTGGCGGTGCTGGTAGCGCTTATCGCCGGTGCGGCGATCTTTCTGATCAAAGCGGACGACATCCGGTGGCGGATGGAGGAAAAACGTGTTGAATCCAACGCTTCGGAACACAGGGCGGCAATCAGCGAACTGATGGAAGAAAGAGACTATCTGGCGCTCTACTCATATTTCAGCAAGACAAATACACGCTATTCAGACGCGCTTAAAGAGTACGACGCGGTATGCGACTGTTCTTTCCAGTACAGGCTGTTCTATGATAACCTGATGATGCTCCAGGCCAAGAAAGCAGACCCCGATAATTACCGTTATTATACTGAGACGGAATTACTGGAGGACATTGCAAATGAGATCAGGCGGATCAATGAATGTATGGAACCGCAGACCTATAATGAAGAGGCTTACACGGAAGAAAAAATGACGTATATGGAAGACCTGCGCGACTCGGTGGAGACTATGGTCGAAGGTTATTTCGGGCTGAGCCGGGAAGAGGTCATGGAAACGCGCGGCATGACAGTTGCTAGGATCAATGTTCTGCTGGAGGACAGTTATGGGAAGTAAAAGCAAGAACGTGGTTAGGAACGCAGACATAGGCGTTAAGCTCTTCAGAGCTCTTCTGATCATTCTGTCAGTGATCCTGGTGGTGATGGTCATTATTGCCGTGAACGTTATCGGAAGAGAATCATACTCGTATCACGCGGATCCCGACGATCTGCTGCGCGAAATTAAAAACGGATACTACCCGGACGCTGTTATGGACATGTATGACAATATCGCGCTGGGGGAGACCCCGGCCAAAGACCCGGATTATTCTATCCCATATGCCATACTTGAATACTATGAAGCCGCATCAATGTATAAAGGTTACAAAAACGCCGCGGGTTCATCCGATCCATCCCGGGCAGCTGAACTGACAGAAGCTGCGGAGCGTTTCAGAGCGGATATGGAAGAAGCTCGCGGCCGTATGGGCGAACTTGAATTCTTCGCTTCGGAGATTGATGGGATCTTTCAATCAGACTGATTCCAGATAATTCAAAGAGTATCGATGTATATACAAAAAACGATGACCCTGAAACAATATGGTTTCAGGGTCATTGTCATGCTCAAGTACGCCCCAAAGGTACAAAACGCATTATAAAGGTCAAACCTTGACTTAGCGAATTCCGGCCACAAGCTCCTTGTAGAAATACTCCGTATACTCATTCATTTCGTTACACATCTTTATCGTATCGGGTAAATAGCATTTATTTGCGCCAAGAACTTTTTCCTGCATAAACGAAAGGGGTTCTTCAAGCGACTGCCCCATGACTGATCACCCTTTCAAAATGCGCCTTATGACGGCGGTCTGCCATAAGTCCGGCAACGCGTTAAACAGGCGCAGGAGCGGGTTTCGGTTGACGTTATAGACGTATTTCGGTTTCCGGGCGGTCAGCGCTCTTATCACGGTATCCGCGACAACCTGCGGCGCGACGTTTTTCGCCTCCACGTCATTTACGATCTTTCTGAATCGTCCGGCGTTGTATGTATAGACACGGGTGTTCTCGCAAAACCGGTCCAGTTCCCGGGTGGAAGAGGAAAGAAGCTCTGTTTTCACCGCGCCGGGACGAATGACGTAGACGTCGATCCCCAGCAGCTGCAGTTCCATCCTCAGCGAAAACGCATACCGGTCCAGCGCGGTTTTTGTGATCGCGTATATCCCGGTGAAGGGCAGCGGCGACAGTGGCGCCAGCTCGCTGGTCGTCATGATGATGCGGCTTCCCTCTGCCAGCAGCGGCAGGAAAGCCTTATTGATCCTGTATGCGCCGAACAAGTTGACGTCAAAGATCCCCGTAAACCGCACCTCGCTTATCTCCACCAGCGAATCGAGCCGGTAGATCCCAGCAAAGTGGACGATCGCGTACACTTCATCCGTCCGCTCCTTCACGGACCTGAAGGCCTGTTCCACGCTTTCGGCGTCGGTGACGTCCGTTTTGATGGGGATCACGCCGGGCTCTGCGTCCCGAACCTTTTTATCCAGCGCAAACACGGTGAATCCGCTCTTGGACAGGGCTTTCGCCGTGGCATAACCCATCCCGCCGTATGCACCGGTCATGACAACGTATTTCATATTTGACGACCCTTCTGTCTTCGTATTTACAATCTCATCTGATGATCAATCGGCAGTAATACTGAGATGATTATTTCACACTCCGGCGTTGATCACAGCAAAGAAACCTCTCTTGCCTTGGTAGACAAAAGAGGTTTCTTTCATGCCCAAGTACGCCCAAAAGTACACTTTTTAAGCTAAGTACGCCTAAAAGATACACGCAGAACAGCTCGGCAACCCGGAAGCTTCCGGTTTTATCCTGTCGATTCTGCAAAAAGCATCCTGACACCATTCAAACAGGGAGGAGAACGCTTTATCAAAATCATAATCATCCGGCAGCTCTGTTAATGCCAGCGCCCTGCGATCCTCTTCCGATACTTTCCCCATCAAATTGCTTTTTGTCGTGACGAATTCTCCGCTTTCAAGATAATAAA
>JAFZSD010000021.1 GCA_017619535.1 Oscillospiraceae bacterium
CCGAGCGTTTCGCTCTCGAGGCTATTGCTGAGGCCAAGCTCCTTAACTCCGCCATCATGCTGCCCACCACCACCCAGGGCGGTAACTACTCCATCTCCCGCGTCGCTCCGAAGACTGCCAACACCACTCTCTGGGGCAACGACAGCGACCGCTTCCACAATGTGGTCGTAGCTACCGAGTTCATCACCCCTGCTGACCGCGACGAGATCAAGGCTCAGTGGGCAGAGCTCGCCGGCACCGGCACCTTCGAGTCCTGGGTCAGAGAATTCCTGACCGGCAAGGGCTACACCCTCAAGGATACCTACACCCTCGGCTACACCTCCAACCCGCAGAAGTGGGATGGTCTGGCCACCTATCGTTCCGCTGACAGCGAAGCGATCGTCAACACCATCGACGGCCTTCTCGAGTATGACATCGAGAACGTCCAGCAGCCCGCTCTCGCCGAGAGCTACACCGTAAACGATGACTTCACCGTTTACACCTTCAAAATCCGTCAGGGCGCCCAGTGGACCGACTCCCAGGGCCGTGTCGTTGCCGATGTCACTGCTGACGACTTCCTCGCCGGCATGCAGCACCTGCTCGACGCTCAGGGCGGCCTTGAAGGTCTTGCCGGCGGCGACGGCGTTAAGATCGTCAACGCTCAGGCTTACATCGACGGCGAGATCACCGATTTCGCTGAGGTCGGCGTAAAGGCTCTTGACGAGTACACCGTTGAGTACACCCTTGAAGAGCCCTGCACCTGGTTCACCACGCTGCTCGGCTACAACCCCTTCTTCCCGCTCTGCCGTTCCTACTATGAGTCCCAGGGCGGTAAGTTCGGTACCGAGTTCGACCTCGAGGATCCCGGCTATCTGTATGCTTCCGATCCTGACCACCTCGCATACTGCGGTCCGTATCTCATCACCAACTACACCGAGAACAACACCATCGTTTTCCAGGCCAACCCGAACTACTGGAATGCCGACAATATCAACATCAAGACCATCACCTGGCTGTTCAATGACGGCTCTGACGACCTCAAGGCCTACAACGACGCCAAGGCCGGCACCATCGACGGCTGCGGTATGAACACTGCCGCTGTTGAGGCCGCAAAGGCTGACGGCACCTTCGATCAGTATGCTTATGTTTCTGATACGAACGCCGTTTCCTACATGGCTTTCTTCAACGTAATGCGTAACTGCTTCGCCAACGTCAACGACGCTTCCGTCGGCGTGTCCACCAAGACCGTCGCTCAGGCTGAGGCCTACAACACGGCTATGGCGAACATCCACTTCCGTCACGCTCTCGCCACCTCCCTCGACCGCGGCTCCTACAACGCCCAGTCCGTCGGCGAAGAGCTGAAGTTCAACAACCTCCGCAACTCCTACACCCCGGGCAACTTCGTCTCCCTGCCTGAGGACGTGACCGTTGCCATCAACGGCAAGAACACCACCTTCAAGGCCGGCACCTACTACGGCGAGATCATGCAGGCCCAGCTCGACGCTGACGGCTTCCAGATCAAGGTCTGGGATCCGACCCTTGACGGCGGCATCGGCTCCGGCGACGGCTATGACGGCTGGTACAACCCGACCTACGCGAAGTCCGAGCTCGACAAGGCTATTGAAGAGCTGAAGGCTGAGGGCGTTGAGATCACCGCTGACAACCCGATCGTCATCGAGATCCCGTACGCCGGCAACAGCGAGGTCCGCACGAACCGCGCCAATGTCACCAAGCAGAGCATCGAGAACACCTTCGGCGGACTCGTCGAAGTACGTCTCATCGACTGCATCGATACCGACGGCTGGCTGTATGCAGGCTACTATCCTGACTACGGCTATGAGATGAACGCCGACTTCATGGACGTCTCCGGTTGGGGTCCTGACTACGGCGATCCTCAGACCTACCTCGCCACCATGACTCCGGCTCCCGGCGGCATGGTCAAGTCCTGCGGTATCTATTAATCTTTACATCTAAAGATCGATCCCGTAAAAATGCAAAAGGGGAAACGGACAGCAATGTCCGTTTCCCCTGTTGCGGTCTTTTATCTCTTTAACGCTTTAGTGTGACAGAATCCTATATGTTGTGGAGGCTTCGGCCGCCATTCCGCACCTATGCTCCCGGCATGCAGCGCGCGCGGTGTACGGGCAGTCCCGCGCCCGCCCAGGAAATGCCGGGTCAACGCAAATAATATATGCAGAGTGGTGTCTTATGACAAAATACTTGATAAAGCGCGTCCTGCGCGGCATTATCTCGATCTTCATAGTGGTCATGATCGTCATGATAATGATCTACTCGATGATCGACCGGAACCAGGTCTTTGCGCAGGACCCCATGTACCTGAAGGTCTCGAACAATCAGAAGACCATATACAAATACCGCAAATGGCAGGAGTTCGGCTATATCGACTACATGACCTTCGCGGACTATATGCAGAAACAGTTCGAAGAGGGCAAGATCGACGAGGAGACGCGCAGCAAGGCCGTCTCGATCGGCCGGAAACCTGAAAAAGACAGCGATCTCACGGCTCAGTATGTCGCTGAGTTCGAGGCGTACTGCGCCGCCAACGGCTATACCGTGCAGCGCCTGAACGCCGTTATGGCCACCCCGAAGAAGGTGGCCTCCGGAGGCAACCCCCAGCTCTTCGCCTATAAGGACAGGCCGCTGGTGCTCCGTCTGCTTTCATACGTAAAGAATCTTATTACACTCGACAATATCCATTCCGTCACCGATGACGTGGGAGAAAGGGGGATAACCTTTACCCTGAGGGATCCTCTCGCCGGAGGAAAGTTCTCCCCGGCGATCATCGGCAACGGGACTATGCATAAATACCTGCTATACTGCGACAACAAGTTCCCGTTCATCCATCAGAACCTGGTGTTCCTCAACCTGGGCAAGTCATACACGCTGAACCCGGGCGTTGAGATCACCACCACGATGAGCAAGACCCAGGGCTCGTACGTGACCAGGGAGATCACGTATCCGACCGGACTCACCGAGATGTCCGCGGACGATCTGCACTCGGCCGTTTACCAGAGCGGTTCGCTGGAAGGCAATGTTATCAACAAGGACCGCTTCGTCGATAACTACACCAGCGTGCTCACCGTCAAATCGAATCCCTCCCGTATGGGCTACTCGTTCATCATCGGCATCATCGCCACATGCCTTGCCTATCTCGTGGGCATCCCGCTGGGCGTCTTGCTTGCGCTTAAGAAAGACAAGCTCGTAGATAAGATCGGCACCGCCTACATCGTGTTCATCATGGCCGTTCCGTCGCTGTCGTATATCCTTATCTTCAAGGCGATAGGCAACGGGCTGGGCCTTCCGACGACCTTCGAGATGGAGTCGAAGAGCAAGCTCATGTGGGTGCTTCCCATCGTGTCCCTGGCCCTGCCGGCCATCGGCGGCCTGATGCGGTGGCTCCGCCGCTACATGATCGACCAGATGAACTCCGACTACGTCAAGTTCGCCCGGTCCGGCGGTCTCAGCGAAGGCGAGATATTCTCGAAGCACATCCTCAAGAACGCCGCCATCCCGATCATCCACGGCATACCGGCCGCTGTCCTCGGCGCTCTCGTAGGCGCGTTCATCACCGAGCGAGTCTACGTCGTTCCCGGTATCGGCGGCCTGCTCATCAACGCTATCGGCGCATATGACAACGCCGTAATCGTCGGCGTAACGCTCTTCTATGCGTCCATATCCGTGCTATCGATGATCCTGGGCGACCTCCTGATGAGCCTTGTGGATCCGCGTATCTCCTTTACGTCGAAGGCGAGGTGAGCGAAGTGGATAACGAACTGTTTGATTTAAAAGAGACCGGCATGACAGACGAAGAGATGTTCAGCTTCGTTGACCACAGCGTGCTGGAGTCCGAAAAGATCACCGCGCCCCGCTACTCCTACTGGCGCAGCGTTTTCCGCGTGTTCTTCCGCAACAAGTTCAACATTATAATCCTCAGCATCCTGGCCGTCGTCCTCATACTGACCTACGTCTATCCGGCGCTTGTCGACTACGATCCGTTTGCGAACCTCATGGATTCCGCGGCGAAGCACCTGACCCCGGCCGCGGCGTTCGCCAAGTTCGGAAAGAGCATCCACTGGCTGCTGGGCTCCGGCGCCTCCGGACAGCCCACATTCGACGCCGTCTGGTTCGGCGCGCGCATATCCCTGTCGCTGGCGCTCGTCTGCGCGGCGATAAACATGACTATCGGCGTGCTGATCGGCGCCGTATGGGGCTTCAGCAAGAAGGTCGACCTCTTCATGCAGGAAGTCGTCAACATCATCGGCAACATCCCCTATACGCTGCTCATCGCCGTCCTCGTCCTCGTGCTCTCCCCGAGCTTCTGGACGATGGTCTTCGCACTGACCGTTACGGGATGGCTGTTCATAGCGTACTTCTTCCGTACGCAGGTCATAATCATCAGGGACCGCGAGTACAACCTTGCGTCCCGCTGCCTCGGCACTCCCATAACCCGCATTGCGACGAAGAACATACTTCCGTTCATGACGTCGCTCATAGTGACCCAGATCGCGATCGAGATACCGTCCTACATCTCCTATGAGGTCTTCCTTGCCTATATCGGCATGGGCATCTCCGACATGTCCCTCGGCCGCCTGATCGGCGCCGCGCAGAGCGCGATGCTCACGCCCGGCTGGGGATTCGAGTTCTGGAGCCCGGTCATAGTCTCCGCCATAGTGACGATCGTGCTGTACGTGGCCGGTCAGAACCTGGGCGACGCCTCTGACCCGCGGACCCACATGTAAGGAGGGCGGAAGTATGGAAGAAAGAAAAGTCCTGCTGTCCGTCAAGGACCTCGATGTTAAATTCCGCGTGCGCGGCCGTATACTTACGGCTATCCGCGGCATATCCCTGGATATCTACGAGAACGAATCCATAGCTATCGTCGGCGAGTCCGGTTCCGGCAAGTCCGTCTTCACCAAGACGTTTGCGGGCATGCTCGACTCCAACGGCTTCATCGACAACGGTTCCGTCATATTCAACGATCCGGAGCTGTCCGATACCACCGTAAAAATGAACGGCGCAGCGTGGAGGTCCGTGAACAAGACCGCCGCGCGTCTGGACCGCGCCGCGAAACGCGAAGCCGGATCGGGGTTCTACCGGCAGATGCTGGAACTGGAATCCGAGCGTAAGCAGAAGGCTACGCTCAGCGACGAAGAGGACGAGCGCATCAACAAGGAGATCAGCGATCTCATCTACCAGCGCACGGAGGCCTACAACCTCAAGCAGACCTTCGACCCCAAATACGAGAAGGACAAGATAAAGGATACCGCCGCGGAGATCGACCGCCTCGACAAGGCCGTCAAGGCTGCGGAGGCCAACCGCGACGCGCTCATCAAACAGCACAAGCGGGCTCTCGACAGCGATACGGCGTACAATCACGAGTTCAAGGAAAAGATGACCGGCCTCAAGTCCGAGTACGACAAGGCCTGCTCTGCCGAGATCACGCCGGAACAGAAAGAGCGGGATCTGGCTCTTGCCAAGGAGTTCTATCTGTCCACCGGCCGTTTCAATCCCGTCAAACGCTCCAGATCCATAATGACTCTGACCAAAAACGCCGAAAAGGCCATGCAGCTCGGCGTCGATCTGTCGGATGAGAACAACCGCGAGAGCCTTTATCCCAAGGGCATCCTGCGGTGCCGCGTCGATAAGGAGACGGAGGACAGGCTCCACGGGACCTGCATCATCGACATGGCGCGCATCAGCGACGCCGGCGACTGGGCGCAGATCCGAGGCAAGCGCATAGCAACCGTTTTCCAGGACCCGATGACATCCCTGAACCCGATAATCACGATCGGAAAGCAGATCACGTCCATCATACTCAAGCATCAGGACTGCTCGGAGGTCGAGGCCCGCGCCCGCGCCCTGGAGCTCATGCAGAAGGTCGGCATCCCCAACGCGGAGAACCGGTTCGACGATTATCCGTTCCAGTACTCCGGCGGCATGCGCCAGCGCATCGTCATAGCCATAGCGCTGAGCTGCCAGCCGAAGATACTCATCTGCGACGAGCCGACCACCGCTCTGGACGTCACTATCCAGGCCCAGATCCTCAAACTCCTGAAGGATCTCCAGAAAGAATACAATTACACGATAGTCTTCATCACCCACGACCTGGGCGTCGTCGCGAACGTCGCCGAACGCGTCGCGGTGCTCTACGCCGGACAGATCGTGGAACTCGGCACGGTCGAGGAGGTCTTCTACGATCCCCGCCATCCCTATACATGGGCGCTGCTCAGTTCTCTTCCGCAGCTGGCGGAGAGGGATACCCAGCTCTACTTCATCGCGGGCACGCCGCCGTCCCTTTACAACAAGATCACGGGCGACGCCTTTGCTCCGCGCAACCCCTACTGCATGAAGATCGACACGATGGTAGAGCCGCCTATGTTCAAGGTGACGGATACCCATTACGCGAAGACCTGGCTGCTCGACCCCAGATCGCCGCAGGTTGAAAAGCCCGAGATCATACACGACACCCACGAAAAGCTTATCCGGGCTTTCAACATTTGAGGAGGTGAGGCAAGTGGCTAAGAAAACGGAAAAATTTGAGCTTTCACCCACCGCCTCGCATCTGCCGGAACACGGCCCCATCGATGAGAACGGCCGTGAGATACTCCTGCAGGTAAAACATGTCGACATCACCTTCGGCAAGGGCGACAACGCCGTCCGGGCCGTCAAGGACGCCAGTTTCGATATCTACAAGGGCGAGACGTTCTCCCTGGTCGGCGAGTCCGGCTCCGGCAAGACCACCGTGGGCCGCGCCGTCATCCGGGTAAATCCCTGCGCCGCCGGCGAGATCGACTACAAGGGCGTGCGTATATCCGGAAAGATCCCCCGCAGTCTCGACAGAGAGGTCATCAGGAACATCCAGATGGTCTTCCAGGATCCCGCCGCTTCGCTGAACGAGCGCGCGACGGTCGACTACATCATCTCCGAAGGCCTGTACAACTTCCACCTCTACGAGAACGAGGCGGACAGAGTAGCCAAGGTCGAGAACATGATAAAGGAAGTCGGCCTTCTCCCGGAGCATCTGACCCGTTATCCCCATGAGTTCTCCGGCGGACAGCGCCAGCGCATCGGTCTGGCCCGCGCCATGGTCATGGAGCCGGAGCTCGTCATAGCCGACGAGCCTATATCCGCTCTGGACGTCTCCATCCGCGCGCAGGTCCTGAACCTCATGAAGAAGTTCCAGAAGGAGCAGGACATCACCTACCTGTTCATCGCCCACGACCTCAGCATCGTGCGTTTCATCTCCGACCGCATCGGCGTCATATACAAGGGCAACATCGTCGAGGTCGCAGAGACGGACGAGCTGTTCAACTTCCCGCTCCATCCGTACACCCACTCCCTGATATCCGCTATCCCGATTCCGGATCCGAAGCTGGAGAAGCACAAGGTGCTGTACACCTACGATCCGTCGATCCACGATTACAGCGAGGATCCCCCTGAGCTCGTGGACATCGGCCACGGCCACTGGATCTACGGCAACAAGAAGGAGATCGAGGAGTACAAGGCGATCCGCGAGAAGAACATCCCGCTCAAATCCATCACTATCTCCGACGACCAGGCTGAGATAGATAAGAAGATAGAGGAGTCCGAGGAGCTCCACGGCGCGAACGACATCCTGGAGCGCCCGCTTCACGATACCGGAAGCCTCTGGTACGGGATAGTCTCGTTCTTCCTGTCGATACTTGGACTCATAGGAGCGGCGATCTTCAGGAACTTCAACTACATCCGGAACTACAAGGTCTGCAAGAAGGGCGCGATCGCCGGACTTGCGGTCAAATGCGCGATAGTGCTGCTGTTCCTGATATTCCTGTTCATAGCGACACGATAGATATCTAAAGATAAAAATGCCGCACGCCGGTTCCCGGCGGCGCGGCATTTTTGCAGGTGCTTATGATATTCAACAGAGGACAACTTAACAGCTACGAGCCGCCGCGGGTCGAGCACATCGAGCTCTCGGACAAGGACAAGCGCAAGCGGTGGGTCGCCGTGATCGTCCTGCTGGCGATAGGACTGACCGCCTTCGGCATCGGCATCAGCAGCGCGCTGAACAAAAGCGCGGGCTGGACGGAGATCGAGGCGGTGTCGGAATCTTCCGGCAGCGCGTCCGAATTCTCCTTCCGTTACTGCATCGGGGAAAAGGACAGGAGAGCGGAGTACCGGACGGTATCCGCCCTGTACACCTCCGCCTGCGAACGGGCGTCGAAGGTCTACAGCAGCACCGCTTCCGAAGGGCTTGGAAATCTCTTCATGCTCAACGCCTATCCCAACGGGGAAGTGACGCTGGAACCGGAACTCTACGCCGCCCTCGAACAGATACAGGCGGCGGACAGCAGGGTAATCTATCTCGCTCCGCTGTACGAGATTTACGGCAGTCTGTTCTTCTGTGAGGAAGACTACGAGACGGCGGAATACGATCCGCTCCAAAACGAGGAGCTCAGGGAGTACTTCGGAGAGCTGGCCGCCTACGCGAACGATCCGGCTCAGATAGATATCGAGCTCCTCGGGGAAGGAAGGGCTATACTTCGGGTCTCGGACGAGTATCTCCGCTTTGCGGAGGAAAACTCCGTAGAGACCTTTGTGGATCTCTCCTGGATGAAGAATGCATTCATCATCGACGACGTGGCGTCTGAACTCAGGAGCAGCGGGTTCACCCGGGGCTATATCCAGTCGGCCGACGGTTTCGGCGTGAACCTGGACAGCGAGTGCGGACCATACAGCATGACGGTGCTGGACCTTACGCCGGAAGGCGTCGCGGCCGTAGCCGGGATGCAGTACGACAGTCCGAGGTCGTTCATAGACCTGCACAGCTACGCCCTGAAGCCCTCTGTGGGCGACTGGTACTATGAGATGGAAAACGGCGATGTCCGCTCCATATTCGTCGACCCGGCTGACGGCATGCCGAAGACGTCCGCAGACGATCTTCTGCTCTGGTCAGAGGAGCTGGACTGCGGCGCCCTGGCGCTGAGAGCCTGCCCTGTCTTCATAGCAGATACTTTTGATACGTCTTCACTGAACGCCCCGGTGAGCTTCGCCTACTGCGACGGCAACAGGGTCGTATGCAGCGATCCCGATGCGGTCTTTACCGCTGTGGCCGAAGGCTACGTGCTGGATATCGCGAGGTGACGGCTGTGACGGCGGAAGAGATGTGGCTCGCATCCGGACTTGAAGGAGACTTTGACGCCTGGAGCTTCGGGGGCGATCCGGACGGACTTGCGGCTCTGGTGCTGGAAGGCAGGAAGACTGCTACGGCATCGGCTTATCCCTGCTACGAAGCGGAAGGGGAGCCCCTGCCGGAAGAAGGGGAGTACAGCGTCGTCCTCGATTCCCGGGACGAGGCAGTATGCGTCATAAAGACGGTAAAGGTTTACATAACTCCATTCAGCGAGGTCACCGAGAGACACGCCCGCATGGAGGGCGAGGGGGACCTTTCCATCGGATACTGGCGCGAAGTGCACCGGGATTTCTTCACGGGAGAGCTGGCGGATGAAGGTCTTGCCTTCACGGAGGACATGCCCATCGTATGCGAGGAGTTCGAAGTCGTTTATCCGTAACTGAATACAAAAGAACAGGAGCAGACGGCGCGCCGTCTGCTCCTTCGTTTGCCCGTATGAGTTTTACATATCGCAGGCCGTGAGATCCTCGAAAGTCTCCCGTCTCACCGCGATCTTCGGCCCCTCCGCCGTCAGCATCACGATGGGCGGACGCGGCAGGCGGTTGTAGTTGGAGGCCATGGAGTAGTTGTACGCTCCCGTGCAGAACACGGCGAGCTTGTCTCCACGCACCGGACGGGGCAGGTATACGTCCTTCTGGATGAGGGCCCCGGATTCGCAGCAGCGGCCCGCCACCGTGCAGAGGAAGTCCGCTCTGTCGTTTGCCCTGCTTGCCAGAGCTACGGTGTAGGGCGCCTCGTAGAGCGCGTAGCGGGGATTGTCGGACATGCCGCCGTCCACGGAGACGAAGTTCGTATATCCTTCGCCTATGGTCTTGACGCTGCCCACGGTATAGATGGTCATGCCGGCGTCGGCAACGATGCTGCGGCCGGGCTCCATGAGGACCGCAGGAAGGGAGAGACCGAGCTTTTCGCAGCGGGCCTTTACGTGCGCAGCCGTCTTTCCGATCTGCTCGCCGATGTCTATTACCGGATCGTCCTCGGTGTAGCGTATGCCGAACCCGCCGCCGAGATTCAGGACCTCGGCCTCGTATCCGAGAGTGTCCTTTACTTCCTTCATAAAGGAGAGCATGATGTCCGAGGCGTCGCGGAACGGGACCCAGCCGAAGATCTGGGAGCCTATGTGGCAGTGGAAGCCCCTGAGGCGCACGCCGGGGGTCTCCAGGGCGGTCTTTGCGAAATCCATGCCCTGGCCCAGGACGGGCACGCCGAACTGGCAGTCGAGCCTTCCGGTGTTCACGGCCGCGAAGGTATGGGGGTCGATGCCGGGCGTGAGACGCAGCAGGACGTCCTGGGTCCTGCCCAGTTCACTTGCGATACGGCCGAGAGCCTCCAGTTCCTCGTAGCCGTCCACGATGAAATAGCCGATGCCGCTCTCTATGCCGTAGCGGATGTCGGCGTCGGTCTTGTTGTTGCCGTGGAAGAATATCCGTTCCGGCGGGAAACCGGCCTTGAGAGCCGTGTAGAGCTCGCCTGAGGACACCACGTCCGCTCCGAGCCCTTCCTCAGCCGTGATCCGGTAGATGCCCTTGAAGGAGAGCGCCTTGCTGGCGAAGAGAGCCATGGAGCCCCCGCCGAAATACCCGCGCATGCTGGATGCGTAGGTACGGCAGTTCTCCCGCAGCCTTTTCTCGTCGAGGAGATAGAGGGGAGTGCCGAATTCCTCGGCCAGGGAGACGGTGTCGAAGCCGGCGAAAGTCAGGTGGCCGGCGGAGTTTACGGATATGTTTGAATGAAGCAATTGGATCATCTCCGGACCTGTGAGGGAGTCTTCTCCTCACAGGTTATATTTTTGTTCGCCCGTTATCAGAGCAGGCGGGACCTCAGATCCTCGGGAGAGAGGGGCGAGAGGAGAGCCGGGGGAATGTCCAGCATCGTGATGCAGCCGCGCTCGCCCTTGAGGCTCAGTCTGTGTACGGCTCTCGCGCAGGCGATGAGGACGGAAGAGGTAAATTCGGGGTTGGAGTCCAGCTGCAGGCGGAACTCCATGACGTGGCCGTTTTTCTCCGACGTCTTGCCGCTGCGGATGACGAAACCTCCGTGAGGCATGGCGCTGTGGTCGCGCTTCAGTTCCTCTTCCGTTATGAAGTTCACGGTGGTGTCGTAGTCAGCGAAATAGTTGGGCATGGTCTTTATGGCGGTCTCGATGGCCTTGAGGTCCGCGCCCTCTTCGGGGACGACGTAGCATACGCGGGTGTGCTTCTGCCTGGTTGTGAGCTCCGGAGCGGAACCGCTGCGGACCGCTTCGAGCGCTTCGGGCACGGGGACGGTGTACTGCTTCGCGTCGGCTACGCCGGGCACGCGCCGGATGGCGTCGGAGTGGCCCTGGCTCACACCGCGGCCCCAGAAGGTATAGTCCTTGCCGTCGGGAAGGACGGAGGAGGAGTAGACCCGCATGAGGGAGAAGAGTCCCGGATCCCAGCCGGCGGATATAAGGGCGAGCTTGCCGCCCTTCTTCGCGGCCGCGTCGACGTTTGCGAAATGCTTCGGGATGTCCGCGTGGGTGTCAAAGCTGTCGATGACGCAGAACTTCTCCGCCAGCATGGGCGTGAGCACGGGAAGGTCCGTGGCGCTGCCGCCGCAGATGATCATGACGTCGATCTTATCCGCCATGGCGCCGGCCTCGTCAAGTTTCAGGACGGGCACGCCGGGGGTGTTTATCTTTACATCGGAGGGGTCGCGGCGGGTAAACACCGCGGCCAGTTCCATATCTTCGCTTCTTGAGACGGCGGTCTCGACGCCGCGCCCAAGGTTTCCGTATCCAGCTATAGCGATCCTGATCATTGCTTTCGCTCCTAATCCTTAAGAATATCCTCCATAGAGTACATGCCCGCGGGCTTTCCCACGAGGAAGGCGGCCGCCGAGAGGGCTCCCTCGGCCAGCAGCGCCCGGTCGTGGACTTCGTGCTTTAGGGTGATGGTCTGGGTGTCTGTCGAGACGATGACGTCGTGCTCGCCGGTGATGTTGCCCATCCGAAGCGAGTGGATGCCGATCTCGTTCTTCTCGCGGCGGTGGCTGCCGGAGCGGCCGTAGACGAACTCGGCGTCCGGACGGACCTCTTTGACGGCCTCGGCCAGCATGAGAGCGGTGCCGCTGGGAGAGTCGAGCTTCCTGTTGTGGTGGATCTCGACGATCTCGACGTCCGCATCTTTGAAGACCGCCGCCGCCTGCTTCGCCATGCGGACGAGCAGAGCGATGCCGAGGGACATGTTGAAGGAGAGGAAGACAGGAATGTTTTCGGAAGCCTTCCGGATATCCGCCAGTTCTTCCTGGGAATAGCCCGTAGTCGCTATGACGAGGGGTATGTTCCTGCTCTGGGCGTAACTCAGAAGACCGGGAAGAGCGCTGGGATTGGAGAAGTCGACGATGACGTCCGCCTCGGCCTTCACGTCGTCGAAAGAGGTGAGTATATCACCGGAACCGAACTTGTCCACCGCGGCGGCGAGACTGGAGCCTTCGAAGCCGGACTCGACGAGCCGGACGACTTCCTTTCCCATGCGGCCGCAGGCACCGTTTACTATGACTCTCATCGCTTTGCCTCCTCAGACGTTTATGCCGACCTTGCGCATCTCGTTCAGGAGACGCTGGCGGTTGGGCTCTTCCATGGAGGTGAGGGGGAGACGGAGATAGTCGTCGCAGAAGCCCATGGTGGCCATGGCGGCCTTGACGGGTATCGGGTTCACCTCGCAGAACAGAGCGGCGATCAGGTTGTAGTATCTGCACTGGAGCTCGGCAGCGCCGGCGGTGTCGCCCGCGAACCAGCGCCTGGTGATCTCGCAGGTCTGTTTCGGGAGAACGTTGGACAGAACGGAGATGCATCCGAGGCCGCCCATGGAGAGCAGCGGGACGATCTGGTCGTCGTTGCCGGAGTAGAGGGCAAGCCTGTCGCCGACGCGGGCGACGGTCTCGACGATCTTGGAGATGTTGCCTCCGGCCTCCTTGATGCCGACGATGTTCTCGTGCTTTGCCAGTTCCTCATAGGTCGCCGGCTCGATATTCACTCCCGTGCGGGAAGGAACGTTGTAGAGGATGATGGGCAGATCGCTGCAGTCCGCGATCTCGTTATAGGTGCGGATAAGGCCCTTCTGGGTCGCCTTGTTGTAGTAGGGGGTCACTACGAGCGCGGCGTCGGCGCCGTAGGAGGCGGAGGCCTTGGTGAGCTCGATGGCGTAGGAGGTCTCGTTGCTGCCGGTGCCGGCTATGATCGGGATCCTGCCGTTGGCACGCTCGACGGCGAACGCGATGGCCGCGCGGTGCTCCTTGTCGGTGAGCGTGGAGGATTCGCCGGAAGTCCCGCAGATTACGAGGCCGTCGATGCCCTCCTCAATCTGCCAGTCGATGAGCTTTCCGAATTTTTCGTAGTCGACGCTGTCAGGCGTAGTCGGGGTTATAAGGGCCGTTGCGATGCCTTTGAATACGATTTTCTTCATTGTGACCTTCTCCTCGTTAAATAAAATGAAAAGGCAGCTGATCTCAGCTGCCCGGTCGACACAGTCCGGTCCCGCGGACGCGCCGCGAGCCGTATCACGTAACCAGATAGCTCTCCGCAATCAGTATGCGACAGTCGGCCGAATCTTATTTCTGCCGACCAGCAGATACCGCTCGTCAGACGGTACCGCTTCGGCACCTGCACCTTTCTCCGTGCCCGGCTCTGCGAAGCCGGTGCGGCACGGGTACTGATTGCACGGTGCGCCTCTATCGAGTTATTTAATTGTCATCATGTTACAGCATTTCGGCTGTGTTGTCAATCCCTGTTTTTCCGTTCCCGTCAAATCCCTGTTTTTCCGGATGTTCGCTTCCGCTAACAGCGGATTATTGAATAATATGCACTTTACACCGGCGGACGCAGGCGGTATATTATAAACAGTGGATCATATTCAACGCACAGGAGGCGGCGCTTATGGAAAAGCAGGCGAAAGACCGGCTGTGGACCAAAGTATTCATAGCACTGTACGCATGCAATTTCATCTTTTTCTTCGGCTTCTATATGCTGCAGCCCACGTTGCCGCTGTATATCACATCGATCGGCGGCAACGACGGCGACGTAGGTACGGTCGCAACGGCTTTTGCTGTCGCGGCTGTCGTGGTCAGGCTCCTTATCACGTTCCTGCTGGACAAATTCAGCAGAAGGACGCTGCTGTACTTCGGCCTGATCCTGTCGCTGGTGATGTCAGCTGCGTACAGCCTCATGCACTCCGTGCTCGGCATCGCCGTGCTCCGCGTGCTGCAGGGCGTCGGCTTCGGATTCGTGACCACGTTCTGCGGCTCCATGGCGGCGGACGCGCTGGCGGATTCCAGACGCGGCGAGGGCATAGGACTGTTCAGCATGGGCACCACGGCGGCCGTCGCGCTCTCTCCCATGGTGGGTCTTGCCATCATGAACGGATGGGGCTTCGTAGCTCTCTTCATCGCCACGGCGGTGGTCCTCATATTCTCGCTGATCACCATCAAGACCGTGAAGCTCCCCGAGTCGACGAAACCGAAGGCGGAGGAAGGAAAGGAAAAGATAAAGCTCTGGAACCGCTTCTACGACACGAGAATCTGGTATCAGACGATCCTTCTCCTGCTCTACGGCATCGCCAGAGCTTCCCAGCAGAACTACCTCTCCCTGCTGGCCGTCGAGCGCGGCCTGTCGACGCTGGCCGCCTACTATATAGTCGAGCCCGTGACGGTGTTCGTGTTCAAATTCGCTACGGCGAAGATATATGACAGGATGGGCCCGAAGGCGACCCTCATACCAGGTGCCATCGGATGCATCATAGCCATGTACATCTATTCCACGGTCAAGTCCGACGCCTGGTTCCTCGTCTCGGCAGTTTGCGCCGGTATCGCCATCGGCTCCATCATCCCCACTTTCCAGGTCTGGATCATGAACGCCGTCGGCGCGAAGAACAGAGACCTCGGCAGTGCGCTGTACTACAACATCTATGATATCGGCATCGCGATCGGTTCGGTCATCATGGGCGTTCTCGCGATGAATTTCGGCTACTTCGGAATGTACCGCGTAGCGATGTTCATCATGATCGCGTTCCTGCTGATCTTCGTCATCCCCGTAGCCTGCGGAAAGAAGATAGAACAGTAAGCCAGAACAAAATGAACGGAACAGGGCCGGCAAGCCGCCGGCCCTGTTTTTGCACGGTATACATGATCCTGACGATGCGGAAGGGCCGACGCCAAACGCGCCGGCCCTTCCGCTTGCGTTTTAACATATAGTCAGGCGATGTCGATTATCTCGAAATCCATGCTCTTCAGATCGATGACCAGAAGGTTCCCCGTGAGAGGAGACTCCCTGCCGCACAGATACTTGACCGCCTCGGCCGCCTCCAGGGAGGCGATCACCGGCGGGGTGAAGGAGGGATTGCCGGCGGGATTGGGCGTGTCTTTCTTGCCTTCCGGATAGAGGACGTCGAAGACCGCGGAGCCGGGAGGAACTACTGAGACCTGTCCGTACCATCCGCCTATGGCGCCGTGCACGACCGTTATGCCCGCTTCCGCGCAGCCGGCCGCCAGTATGCGCCGCGCCGACGCGTTGTCCAGCGCGTCTACGACGAGGTCGTGGCCGGAAACTATATCGGTGCAGTTCTCGGCCGTAAGGAAATCGCTGACCGCCGTGACGGAAACGTCGGAGTTTATCTTGGCAACGTGCTTCTTTGCCCTTTTTGCCTTGCTCTTTCCGATGACCTTTTCGCTGCACAGAAGCTGCCGGTTCAGATTCGTGACGTCGAAGACGTCGCCGTCGACGACCGTCAGATGTCCGACGCCGATGCGCGCCAGTATCTCGATGATGTAGCCGCCGAGACCGCCGCATCCGACCACGCAGACGCGCTTTTCCCGGAGAAGTGCGCACTCATCCGGGGACAGCGCGTTCATGTTTCTGTCGTACCGTCTGCTGAGATCCATGACGAGCCTCCTTAACCGCCTTCCATGGTGCGGAGTATGCTCAGGACGTCTCCGTCGCTGAGGGCATCCTTAAGATGCGTGCGGCCTCCGTTCTTCAGGACGATCGAGGCCTTGAAATAGTCCTCGTCTATCGTGATCTCCGGCAGTTTCAGACACTCGTCCAGAGCGTCCTCCACGACGGAGCCCTCGGGCAGGTCGAACTTCGTCGACTTGAGGGAAACGGGTATGTCCACAGCGTAAAACTTAACAAGGATGTCCATTGTTCTGCTCCTTCAGATCCGGCGGTATCTGTTTACTCCTTGGGCGGATAGAGATCGGCGATGACGGGCTCGAGGCCGCCGACGAACTCGAGGACGTCCTGGCAGGGAACGCCTTCAGGATTGAAACCGATCGCGTTGTAGAGGTTCTCGACGAGACGCTCGTTGTCGAGAGAGATGCCCGCAAGCTGGCCGGCTCTCATCGGGGGATTGCCGATCATACGGTCGGTGACGGTGAAATCTTTGCGGCGCAGGCCCTCGCGGAGGTTGAACGCCCAGCGCATGATGAATGCGCGCATGCCGAACAGTCTCAGCGTATATTTATCGAAATCGATGCCGGTGACGTACTTCATGCCCTCGAAAATGGCTCCGGGCGGGAAGAGACGGGGGGAGAAGATGCAGAGTCCGGAGGCGTTGATGTATTCGCAGGTGCATATCTCCACGAGATCGGCGTAACCGGTGACGCGGTAGTCATATTTCTGCTCCCAGGTCATACGGTCGTTGGCCTTCGCGAGACCGCCCTTGACGTGGCGTCCGGGAGTCGGGTCCACCTGATAGGTGCGGATGTATCCGGGAGCGCGGCGCGGGTCGTGCTGAGCGATCTCTATGCCGCTGGCCACGAACAGGAACTCCTTGCCGGCGTTCCAGTAATCAGCCGCGTACTGCGAGCCCTGGGTGAGGATCTTGCCGCAGCCCTCGCCGCTCACGATCTTTTCCGTGAGCGCGACCGCGGCGGCTCCGTCTCCCCAGAAGGGCTCGATGCCGTCGAGCTGTTCCTTGGTGATGGCGCCCTCGTTGAAAGCCTCGAACGCCCAGCCCAGCGTTCCGCCGGTGCTGATGGTGTCCGTGCCGTATTCGTTGCAGAGGTGGTTGCATTTGATGAGGACGACGGGGTCCGTGTTCATGATGGCGGAACCGAACCAGCCGACGCTCTCGTACTCGGGACGGGCGGCGTTCTTGACGGGGAAACGCTCGTCCTCGGTGGTGTCCATGAAAGCTCCGCAGCCGATGGGGCAGGAGGAGCAGCGGTACGACTTGACCTTGTACTTCTCGTTGAGCATGGGCGCCGCGAGAGGCTCGAAGTCCTCGGGGGTCTTGTCGGTCTCGCAGAGCGCGACGGAGAAGTTCTTTACCGCGGCGTCGCCGCTGAGGAGGGACGGCATGAAGCCGCCCGTGGTGCCGAATGTGCGCATGCCCTGGAGCATGGGCGCCTGCTTGAGGGATTCGGAGATGGCCTTGCTGAGCTTGGCCATGCCGGCCTTGTCGGCCAGTTCGAACGTCTGGTTGCCGCGGCATACGACGGCCTTGAGCTTCTTGGAGCCCATGACCGCGCCGGTTCCGCCGCGGCCCGCGGCCCTGTGCCCGTCGTTCATGACGGCGGCCATATTGGAAAGGTTCTCACCGGCGGGGCCGATGAAAGCGTAGCTTATCTTGTTGTCCTCGAGGTCGGTGAACAGCGCGTTCTCAAGCTCCGTGGCCTGCATGCCCCAGTACTTGGTGGCGTCCCGGAGTTCCGCCTTGCCGTCGTCGACGAAGAGATAGACGGGCTTCGGGGAAATGCCCCTGACGAAGATGCCGTCATATCCGGACTTCTTGATCGCGGGCCCGAAGAAACCGCCGGAGTTCGCGTCGTTCCAGCCGTTGTAGACCGGCGACTTCGAAACGACGGTGTAGCGTCCGCCGCAGAAAAAGTTCGATCCGTCGAAGGGCGTGGCCACGAATCCGACCATACTGTCCTCGCCGAATACGTCGGCGTGCGCCGGCATGTATTCATAGAGGATCCTGGCTCCGAGCGCGGGGCCTCCGAGGAAATCTCTGTACCACTCTTCGGGGATGACCTTGTCTTCGAACTCGCCGGTCGAGAGGTCTACGAAGAGCATCTTGCCCATGAAACCGTACATAATAATTTCTCCTTTGCAAATAGCATGTTATTCGTCCGTAACATATCAGATATTATAGCACGGAGAGTATGCAAATGTCCAGTTGTGAACCCTAAAAATTGTATCGGAAACAAACGGAAGCGAATTGTTTTGTTGCGCAGAGATCATTTGGCTGCGCCGAGCTCATCGAGAGCGGCGCGGTAGGCGGCTTCCGTCCGGGCGTCGAAGCACACGAACGTGACGTCTCTTACGGACCGGCATTCTCCGAGCCCGCCGGCAACGGCGGATACGGCGACCGCCGCGGCCCGGTCCAGGGGATAACCGTAGACCCCGGTGGAGATGGACGGGAAGGCGACGCTCACGCAGCCGTTCTCGTCGGCAAGACGCAGGCTGTTCCGGTAGCTGTTCTCGAGAAGCCGGGCCTCGCCGCGGTCCCCGCCGCGCCATATGGGGCCGGGGGTGTGGATGACGTACTTCGCGGGGAGCCGGAATCCCGGGGTGATCTTTGCCTCGCCGGTCCTGCAGCCGCCAAGGGTGCGGCAGTAAGCGAGCAGTTCGGGCCCTGCGGCGCGGTGTATGGCCCCGTCCACGCCGCCTCCGCCGAGAAGGGACGTGTTCGCCGCGTTCACGATCGCGTCTGCGGAGACCTTCGTAATGTCGCCCAGAATAACGTTTATCGCCATGGAAATCTCCTCCTTGCGGTACGTTTTAACGACTATATTAAAGCAGAATCCGGCCGAAACATCAACATCTGTCACGGCGTGTCCGGCGATTGCTGAAACAGCGGATACAATTGGTAACAATGTGATAAGAATTGTTGTATATTCCGGGACGCCGTGGTAGAATAGCCACGTAAACGGGCAGTAAGCCCCCCCTCCGCGGATTCCGCCGCGGGCGGCAGAGATCCATATCCATTCAATATGACAGGGAAGCATCATGACCCTGTCGATCTCATTTTGAAAGGGTGGCAGACAGACATATGTTCAAGTTGAAAGAAAACGGGACGAAAGTCCGGACCGAGATAGTCGCCGGACTGACCACGTTCATGACGATGGCGTACATCATCGCCCTGAACCCCAACCTGCTGACCGGCTTCGGCGCAGAGGGAAAAGAGCTCTGGAACGGCGTGTTCCTGGCTACCTGCATCGCCTCAGCCATCGGTACTCTCTGCATGGCATTCCTGGCAAACAAGCCCTTCGCGATGGCTCCGGGCATGGGCCTCAACAGCTTCTTCGCCGTGGTCGTCGCAAACATCGTCGCCATGACGGGAATGACTTATCTCCAGTCCTTCCAGTCCGCTCTGGTGATAATCCTCGTCGAAGGTCTCGTGTTCATCATCCTCTCCGTCTTCAACATCCGCGAGAAGATAGTTGAAGCGATCCCGCTCGGCGTCCGCCTGGGCATCGGGCCGGCCATCGGTCTCATGCTCATGAACATCGGCTTCGGCTCCAACGTGGGCGTATACTCCGAGACAGGTGGCCCCTTCTACGTGATGCGCGACTTCTTCGGCGCCCTGACGGCCACCTACGCTAAGACCCAGATGGGCTCCGGCTACGGCGTTATGATCCTCACGGTCGTAACCATGTTCATCGGCCTGTTCGTAATAGTCGCCCTGGACCGCAAAAACGTCAAGGGCGCGGTGCTGATAGGCATGATCGTCGCTTCCATCATCTACTGGGCGGCCGAGGCGATCTTCCTGCACACCAACCCCTTCGAGAGCCTCAAGACGGCCTCTTTCCTGCCGCCGTTCACCGACATGGCGAACACCACGCTCTTCAAGCTTGATTTCGCCGGCTTCGCCCAGATAGGCTGGTTCACGGTCGTGACCATCGTCATCACGTTCTGCATCATCGACATGTTCGATACCATCGGCACCCTGGTCGGCACCGCCGACCGCGCCGGCATGCTGGATGAACAGGGCAACATGCCCCAGATGAAACAGGCTCTCCTCTCCGACGCTATCGGCACCGTTGCCGGCTCCCTCACCGGTACTTCCACCGTCACCACCTTCGTAGAGTCCGCTTCCGGCGTCGAGGCCGGCGGCCGCACGGGACTCACCGCCGTCACCACGGCGATCATGTTCCTGCTCTGCATGTTCATCGCCCCCATCGCGGCGATCATCCCCGCGGCGGCGACTTCCGCTGCGCTCATCTACGTCGGTATACTGATGCTCATGAACCTGAAGAAGATAGACTTTGCGGATATCTCCCAGATGCTTCCGGTAGCGGTCATGCTCCTTGCGATGCCCGTCTCTGGCTCCATCGGACACGGCATCGGCCTTGCGCTCATCTGCTACACCGTCATCAAGCTCCTGACCGGCAAGGCAAAGGACGTTTCGGTCCTCACCTACATCCTGAGCATCATCTTCCTGGTCAAGTTCTTCCTGGCTGCGTAAGATCAGGAATTCTAAACTCACAGCAATACGAAACGCGGAGCGTTCGTCTGAACGCTCCGCGTTTTACTATGCTTTTTAAAGGCCGCGTCAGCGGTCCTCGCGGAAATAGGAGAGGCCGAGACTCTCGGGCGGCTGGTTCTCCTTTTTCTTGCGGAGACTGGTGAAGACGAGCACAGCCACGGTCACGACGTACGGGAGGATCTTGTAGATCTCGCTGGGTATCGGGAGATGCACGCGGAGGTACATGATTATCAGGGCGCCGAACAGGGCGGAGCCCCATATCGTGTTGAGAGGCCTCCACAGGCAGAATATGACGAGCGCCACGGCGAGCCAGCCCTCGCCGGAGAGGCCTTCGTGGTTCCACACGCAGCCGGCGATGGTCATTATGTAAACCATTCCGCCGATGGCGGATATCCCGCCGCCGATGACGGTTGCGAGGTACTTGTATTTTATGACGTTTATGCCGGCGGCGTCGGCGGTGGCGGGGGATTCGCCGGTGGCCCGCAGGTTGAGGCCGTAGCGTGTGCGGTTTATATAGAACGCCATCAAAACGGCCAGGATGACTCCGAGGTAGACGAAGACGTTGTGCCCGAAGATGAGTTTGCCCACGACGGGGATATCCTGCAGGAAACGGGGGAAGGGCGACGCCTGGAAGAAGTTCTTGAGCTCGTTGCTGACAGCGACGTAACCGCCTTCAACGTTCCTCATGTATTCGCCGACGAACTGGCCGATGCCGGTGCCGAAGATGGCCAGGGCAAGGCCGGTGACGTTCTGGTTGGCCCTCAGGGTGATCGTTATGAAACTGTATATGAGAGCCCCTATAGCTCCCGCCAGGAAGGAGCAGGCTATCGCTATGAGGACGGCCAGTATGCCGCTGCCGCCGCCCGTGAGCTTCTCGTAATAGAATGCTCCGGCAAGTCCGAAAGCGCCGCCCATGTACATCATGCCCTCGACGCCGAGGTTGAGGTTGCCGGACTTCTCTGTCAGAGACTCTCCCATGGTGCCGAACATGAGCGGAGTGCCGTTCAGTATGGCGTTGAAGACGAGATTGATGACGCCCATCATTCGGACACCGCCTCCTTTCCGCTGTCATGACGGAACACCAGCCTGTAGTTGATGAAGAACTCGCTGGCCAGCATGCAGAAGAGGAATATGCCGGTTATGATATCGGAGATAGAGGCCGGTACGTTCATGACCGTCTGGAGAGTGCTCGCTCCTTTGTCCAAGATGGCGAGCAGGAAGGATATGGCGATCATCGCGAAGGGATTTAGCTGGGCCAGCCAGGCGACGGTGATGGCGGTGAAGCCGACGCCGTCGGCCACGCTGTAATACAGCGTCATGTTGGCGCCCGACGCGACCATGTAGCCGACGAGACCGGAGATCGCTCCTGACAGGAGCATTGTGCGGATGGTGATCCTGGCGACGCTCATGCCGGCGTACCGCGCAGTATTCTCGCTCTCGCCCACGACCGCTATCTCATAGCCGTGCTTGGAATAGCGCATGTAGACGTAGATGAATATCGTCAGAATGAGCACTATGATCCAGCCGCAGTGTATGCCGAAGACTTTGGGGAGCACGGCGGAGGACGCGAAGTTCGGGATGATCTGGCTGCCGGGCTTGCCTTCCCAAGGACCGCCCTGAAGCCATTTGACAAGGCCTATGACGATGTAGTTCATCATCAGGGTGAAAAGGGTCTCGTTGGTGCCCCATCTGGCCTTGAAGAAGGCCGGGATGAACGCCCAGAAGGCGCCGCAGACCGCGCCGGCAAGGCCCATGACTATGAGGAGCACCGGAGAGGGGAGCTTGTCGTAATAGTTGAGGGCGAAGAAAGTCGCGCCGATGGCGCCCGCCGTGATCTGGCCCTCCGCGCCTATGTTCCAGAACCTCATCTTGAAGCAGGGGGCGATGGCGAGGGCGGTGCCGAGCAGGGGGACGGCGATCTTGACGGTCTGCCTTATGGCGACTTTCTTGCCCAGAGACCCGGTAATGATCGCGCCGTATGCGGAAACGGGGTCGTCGCCCAGAAGCAGGAATATGAGTCCTCCGATCAGTATGGCGACCACGAAGGAAGCAAGGCGTATCGTCCACGCTCGGGCGGGGGAAAGGGAGGTGCGCTTCGCGAGGTGGAACAGTGGCGCTCTCTGATTATGCATCCGCGTTTCCCCCCTTGCCGCTTAGTCTGGTCATCATGAGGCCGATCTGCTCCTTGTCGGCCGTGCGGGCGTCGACGATGCCGGAGACTTTGCCGTCATACAGCACCAGTATCCTGTCGCACAGTTCGAGCAGAACGTCGAGATCCTCGCCTACGAAGATGACGGCTACGCCTTTCATCTTCTGGGAGGTCAGAAGATTGTAGATGGTGTACGAGGTGTTTATATCCAGCCCGCGCACGGCGTAGGCGGTCATCAGCACGGAAGGGGAGGACGCGATCTCGCGGCCTACGAGGACCTTCTGCACGTTGCCTCCCGAGAGCCGGCGCACGGGATACCGTACGCTGGGGGTCATTACCTCCAGCTCTTCTTTTATCCGCTGAGCGAGTTCGCTGGGCTCCTTGGCATGGATGAATACTCCCTTGTCCCGCCTCCAGGAGCGCAGCAGCATGTTGCCTGTCATGCCCATCCCTCCGACGAGCCCCATCCCGAGCCTGTCCTCGGGGACGAAGGCAAGGGAGACCCCGAGGTTGCTGATCTGTTTCGGCGTCTTGCCGACGAGTTCGGAGGGAGGAGCGTCTTCCGGCGTGTACAGGATGGAGCCGGACTTTACGGGCTGAAGGCCCGCCACCGCTTCGAGGAGCTCCTTCTGACCGGAGCCGGCTATGCCGGCGATGCCGAGTATCTCGCCGCCCATGGCGGTGAAAGTGACGTTGTCCAGCTTTGTGATGCCTTCGGAATCCACCACGGTGAGGCCTTTGATCACCAGCCGTTCCGCAGGATCGACGGGGTCGGGCCGCTCGATGTTCAGGGATATGGGACGTCCGACCATCATGTTGGTCATCTCCTGGGGGTTCGTGTCCCTGACCATCATCTCGCCTGCGAATTCGCCCCTTCTGAGAACGGCGACCCGGTCCGCAAGTTCCATGACCTCATGGAGCTTGTGGGTGATGATGACTATCGCCTTGCCGTCGGCCTTCATGGCCCGGAGCACGTCGAACAGCTTCTCCGTCTCCTGGGGGGTAAGGACTGCCGTGGGCTCGTCCAGAATAAGGATGTCCGCGCCCCGGTAGAGGACCTTTACGATCTCGAGGGTCTGCTTCTCCGAAACGGACATGTCGTAGACTTTCTTTTCCGGAGATACCGAAAAGCTGTAGCGCTCGCATATCTCTTTGATCCGTCTCCCGACTTCCTTTATATCCAGGACGGCCGGACCGTCGAGGCCCAGCACGACGTTCTCAGCCGCGGAAAGGACGCTGACCAGCTTGAAGTGCTGGTGTATCATGCCGATGCCGCAGTCGAAGGCGTCCTTCGGGGAGGTGATCCGGACTTCCTCGCCGTTCACGAAGATCTGTCCGGAATCCGGGTAGTATATGCCCGCCAGCATATTCATCAGGGTCGTTTTGCCGGAACCGTTCTCGCCGAGCAGAGAAAGTATCTCGCCTCTGCGTATGCTGAGGCTCACGTTGCTGTTCGCGGCGACAGGGCCGAAATTCTTCGTTATGTTCCGCATCTCGACCGCGCAGTTTTCCTGCAAGAGACATCATCTCCTTTCTCCGCGGCCTCGGGAGGCCGGGGGATATCTGGCCGTACGTTCACAGGAGCGTCCGCCCGTGCCGGGCGCTGCTGTCAGGGTACGGCCTTTTGATTAGTCATGGGAGCCGCCCGGAAGGCGGCTCCCATGTAAGATCTGCCTGAAGAGATCAATAAGCCTCGTTCAGCCACTCGATGCCGTCGATGCGGAGAGCAAAGTACGGAGCGGACATGAGGCCGGGATAGTAGGACTCGTGGAAAGCGCCGTCCCAGACAGCTTCACCTTCGTCGGGAACGAAGTCGCCGGTCATGTCTATGGCGGTGTAGGAATCGATGGTCTTGCCGTCTACGGTGAAGGTGGAGGTATCGAACACTTCGAGCTCACCGGACTTGATCTTCGCTATGACCTCTTCCATCTTCTCCTTGGTGCCGGCAGCGCAGATGTCCTCGTTGAGGGTGGTCATGGCGATGTCGCCCTCGGCGAAGCCCTTGCAGTAGTCGGGCTCAAAGTTGCCGCCGTTGTAGACGGTCTTGATGGCGTATACGAAGAAGTTCGTCCAGTCGATGCGGGTGGAGATGATGGAGGCCTTCGGAGCAGCGGCCATCATGTCCGCGTTGTAGCCGGTGTGGAACACGCCGTTCTTCTCAGCGGTCGTTGCGGGGGTGGTGTTGTCGGAGTGCTGGGAGATCATGACGCAGCCCGCGTCGCAGAGAGCCTGGGCGGCGTTGGCCTCAAGGGTGGCGTCGGACCAGGAGCCGACGAACTGGACCTTCATGGTGACGGACGGACAGACGCTCTTGGCGCCGAGATAGTATGCGGTGAAGCCGGAGATGACTTCCGCGAAGGAGTAGGCGCCGACATAGCCGATGACGGCTTCGTCCGCCTTGATGTCGCCGTTGTCTATCATTTCCTGAAGCTTCATGCCCGCGACGACGCCGGCGACGTAGCGGCCTTCCTGGATGCGAGCGAAGGCGTTATGGGTATTGTCAAGGTCGTCTTTCCAGGAACCCTCGTTCGTGCAGCCGACGAACTGGACGTTGGGATAGTCGGGGGCGATGGTGAGCATCGCGGGCTCCTGACCGTAGGAGTTGTTGAAGATGACCGAGCAGCCTTCTTCTGCCAGTTCCTCGTTGGCGACGGCGACGGGGTCGCCCTCGATGAGGTTGTATTTGATGACCCATTCGACATTGATGCCCTCTTTTGCGAGAGCTTCTTTTGCCGTCTCAGTGGCGCGGATGAAGTTGTAGGTGTAACCCTGGTCGTTCTCGTCGCCGATGCAGACGAGACCGGCTTTGATCGTGCCTTTTTCGGCGCTGTCGTCAGGCTTTGCAGGCTCGCTGCCGCCGCCGCCGCAGGCGCAGAGAGCGAAGACCATAACGACAGCCAGAAGAATTGCGATAAGCTTTTTCATGGTACTACCTCCAGATAAAAAGTGTGATGTGAAAATGTGTTGACACCCTATAGGGATGCCCCGGGCCTTAAACTAAAAAAGCCGCCTGTCGGTGGGCAGTCAAAGGCGGCGGGGCAATATATAGATGTTTATGCTGCAAGTTTACACTAAATGTATGAAATTATCAAGCGGAAAACCAAATTTTTACTTACTGAAAACATATGTTTCCGATGTCCGGTCAGTCTTCAGTCTGGGTATCTGCGGCGACGGCAAAAAGATGCGGCCCGCGCCGTCCGACGCGGGCCGTATCTGACCGTGAACATTCAGGTTTTTGATATCAGTCTTTAGTGCGGATGATCCTCCAGATGACCGCTGCAAGAGCGCCGCCTACCAGCGGAGCCACTATGAAGACCCAGACGCAGGAGAGGGCGTCGCCGCCCATCATGAGCGCGGGGCCGAGGGAACGGGCCGGGTTTACGCTGGTGCCGGTGAAGAAGATGCCGAGCAGGTGTACGAGTGTCAGGGAACCGCCGATGACGAGTCCCGCGACCTTTCCGAACTCAGCCTTGCTGGTGACGCCCAGTATGGCGAGAACGAAAACGCAGGTGAGGATGATCTCGATGATGAGAGACTTGCCGATGCTGGCTTCAAACAGACCGTTGCAGCCAAGGCCGTAGCTCTTGCCGATGACGCCCATGAGCGCCGCGGCGCCGGCGATACCGCCGATGAACTGAGCTATGATATAGCCAATGAAGTCCTTGAAGCTCATGCCGCCGTTGATCAGGACGGCCAGAGAGACCGCCGGGTTTATGTGGCAGCCGGAAACGTTGCCTATGGAGTACGCCATCGCCACGATGACTCCGCCGAACGCGAGAGCCGTGAGGATGTACGCCGCATTGGCTTCGGCGCTGCAGCCCGTAACGGCAGCTACGCCGCAGGCCACGAACACCAGAACGAACGTTCCTAT
This sequence comes from Oscillospiraceae bacterium, assembly GCA_017619535.1. Classification (GTDB taxonomy): domain Bacteria; phylum Bacillota; class Clostridia; order Oscillospirales; family Oscillospiraceae; genus RGIG8048. Next base: position 26,643 of record JAFZSD010000021.1, read on the forward strand.
GAACTCTGCGAGATACTTTTTCATTACAGATACCTCCTATCAACATTAGCGCCCCCGGAATGCGCGGCGCAGTTTGATAAGACCATTATAGTGCGCGCCTACGGAGATTTCAATCCTGCGGACACGTTTTTGTGCCGGTGCCCATAAGTCGATACGATTGATAAAATCCCTGCGCTGTGGTATTCTGAATGTGCCGGTACTTTATAAGAAAATATGTCACAGCGGGACGCGCTGTGCAGGGAGGTGGATACGATGGAAAACGAACGCCGCAACAGACTGTGGACCAGGACGTTCAGCACCGTGGTCGTATCACACCTTATTTTCTATTTTGGATTCTATATGCTCGCCCCCACGCTGCCTTTGTACATCAAGGCCCAGGGCGGCACTTCCGCACATATAGGACTTGTTTCGACGGGGTTCTGCATCGGATGCATCATAATGCGTTTTCTGGTGCCGTTCCTGCAGGAGAGATACAGCCGCAAGATACTGATGCGGATCGGCATTCTCATATCGCTTGCAATGGCAGCGCTGTACGCGGCGGTCTCCTCGATCGCCGGCATCATCTTCCTCCGGTTCATGCAGGGTATCGGTGTCGGGATGGTAACGGCGTTCGCGGGAGCGATAGCTGCGGACTCGGCTCCGGATTCGCGCCAGGGCGAAGGCATCGGATTCTTCGGGATGGGAACGACCGCCGCAGTCGCGCTCTCGCCGACCCTCGGACTGGTGGTCATGAACAAGCTCGGGTTCACGGCGCTGTTCATCTGTTCCGCCCTCGTACTGGCCCTTTCGGCGGTGGGGTGGAGCACCATAGAGATCCCGAAACCGCGCCGGCGAGCCGCGGACGCGCCGCGGGAATCCATATGGAACAAGATATACGACACGAAGATACTGTTCCAGACCGTGCTTCTCCTGCTGTACGGCGTAGCGCGGGGCACGCAGCAGAGTTTCCTTACAGTCATGGCGACCGAGGAAGGCCTTTCCATGATCACGATCTACTCTGTTTTTGAGACAGTGTCGTCGTTCCTGCTGCGTTTCGTGACGAGGAAGAGCTTTGACAAATACGGTCCCGGCCCGACCATGATCACCGGAGGCGCAGCGAGCGTCACGGCGTTCTTTCTTTTCTCGGTAGTCAGGTCCAATGCCGTACTTCTCATAGCGGCAGTATGCAACGGCATAGCCATGGGTGCGCTGGTGCCGACGTTCCAGGTGTGGATCATGGATACGCTGGGGCCGGAGAGAAGGACGCTGGGAAACTCGCTGTATTTCAATATCTGCGATATAGGCACCGCGGTCGGCGCCGGAGTCATGGGCGTCGTCGCAGGACTGACAAACTATCATGGAGTATTCAGGATAGTTATGTTCGTCATGATCGCATATCTGGCTATCTATTTCATCGTCTCCGCTGCAAGAAGGAAAAGAGCCGCGGACTGAGTCAAATCCCAAGTAACATTAAGCCGCAGACCAGGTGTATATAATTGGTCATTTTGCCGAATGATTGCCGGCGGTCATGTTGTGGCAGAGACCTTAGACCCTTGGAAATAAGGTATTTTTAGCAAAAATCGGGTATGCAAAATATACAAAACGGCAGCTGGGTCAATTGGTATCAGGAATATAAACGCGGAAATATCCCGAAACGTGCTTCCGATGTGCCCCGGGACGCGGCTGAAACTGTTGACTTGATCGGCGGGGGTCATGATAGGATTTAAATGTAAAAGAACATATTGACAACACTTTGAAGGAAATGGGCAGTTTTTCCTTTAGAACGGCTTCCGTTTACAGTGTGTTTTCCGGCAACGCCGAAAAATAAATATTTTGATTTAAAGGAGCTGAACCCAGATGACCAAGAAGATAGTAGCAATCGTTCTTGTCGTCCTGATGCTTGGCACTGCACTCGCAGCCTGCGGCGGCGGATCGGCAACACCCAGCAGCAGCACGCCCAGCAGCACGCCCAGCAGCACACCCAGCAGCAGCACACCCAGCAGCAGCACTCCGTCATCATCGACACCCAGCGAGACCAAACCGGCGGAGTCGGAAAACAAGAAAACGTATACTATCAGATTCGCAATGGCGGACCCGGTAGGTACGATTTTCGATGATTATATGGCACAGCCCCTCATAAAACTTCTGGATGAGAACTCAGGCGGAAGGATCCAGTGCGAGCTGTATCCGTCAGGTACGGTGGCTGCGTTCGGCTCCGGCCTCGATTCCGCGAGAACCGGCACCAGCGACATAGCGCAGGACGCATTCTCGTTCTACACCGGTGTATATCCGTACACTGAACTCATCAACACCCCCGGCATCGACTACGGCTCGCTTTCCAGTTTCAATACGCTCATCATCGACTATGCGAAGGCATTCCCGGAAGATATGGATGAGTTCGTAGTCATATCCAGATGGGCTGGCTCTTGGTTCGGATTCCTTATGCCGAACGAACCGATAACATGTCTGGCCGACCTGCAGGGCAAGACGCTCCGTTCTACAGGCTCCTTCATGAATTACTGCACCGCTCTTGGTGCGACGGGCGTCATGGTAACTCCGAACGACCTGTATGAAGGCATAAAGCTGGGCGTCGTCGACGGTGCGCAGTTCACTCTTGGCGGGACCTGTTCCTACGGTCTCTATGATGTCTGCAACTATTTCACCCCGATCGAAGCGTACTACGGCGATACCTGCTTCGTCCTTTCCAGAGAGACGTATAATCTCATGGATGCCGAAGCACAGGCGGCCATAGACAAGACCGTCGAAGACTTCCTTGCCGTAGCGAACAAATACAGTGAAGCCAACGACCAGCTCTCTCTCGATGAGATCCTTGAGAAGCACAATCCGGATTTCAAAATGTACTATATGTCAGATGAAGCAAAGGCTGAGGTCATAAAAGTGGCCGAGCCTCTGTTGCAGGCCAAGGCCGACGAACTGAACGCCCTCGGACTTGACGGCGACGGCGCGCTCGAGTGGCTCCGCACGAACGCCAAGAAATACGCCTGATCATTAAAGCGGCAGCAATACCGATACATAATCTACTGGCAATATGATGTTATGAGGGAAGCAGGGCGACTGTGACCAGCCGCCCTGCTTCTGAGCAGGCATCTTTCAAACTGAGAGCCACTCTGCAAAAGGAGCGAATACTATGGATAATCCAGAAAGATTCTTTATCACGGAACCGATGCCGAACGGCCACGACGTGGATGAGAACGGCAAGACCATACGCCGTAATATCGTATGGCTGAATGATACGGTACTGCCGGGATCAAAACAGTTTTTTACGATCGTCTGGTACGATCAGCCGCATTCACTCAGCCGTGAATCCCATGTGTGCGACGTCGACGAGTTCGTCGGTTTTATCGGGAGCGATCCGGAGAATCCGCAGGAGCTGAACGGCAGGGTCCGTTTTTGGCTCAACGGAAAATGGATCACCATTGAGAAGAGCGCAATAATCTATGTCCCTGCCGGGATGCCGCACTGTCCGTATGTCGTTGAGGCGGCGGACAAGCCCATGATCCATTTCGCCGGCAGCCCGTGCGGGCATTTGACCCGGACGCCGTGCGATACGCCGGCGGAAGGTTTTGAAGACCCCGAAAAGTACGTCTCCTATGAGCCGCGTCCGTTCATGCCGGGAAAGGAAACGGATCCTTCCATACTGCGCAAGGCAGTATGGCTCGACTCCAGCATAATGCCAGGTGCTCCGTATATAGAGTTTGCCTGGTTCCTGAAGCCGAGGGAGCCGAAGCCGCCGACGCACGTTCACGATTTCGACGAGATAGTCGGGTTCATCGGCAGCAATCCGGATGATCCCGGCGATCTCGGAGCGACACTGAATTTCAATTATGACGGAGAGGTGATCCGCACCGACAGAAGCGTCGTCGTTTATATGCCGGCCGGGGTACATCACTGCCCGTTCCTCATAGAGGACATGAAGCGCCCGATACTAAGTTTCTCCGGCGGCGACGGGAACAGATACTGATGTGTTTGTAAAACTAAGGAGAGAATAATAAATGGAAACCCCGGATAAGTATTTTCTGAAAGAACCAAGACAGAACGCCCGTGAGGTCGATGAAAACGGGAACGTATTATTGGAGAATATCATCCATCTGGATGATAAGGTTTTTCCGGAGGCAAAACAGTATTTTGCTATCTCCTGGTACAACAAGACCATGATGAGCTGTATAGGGTCACACATCCACGACACGGCAGAGTTCGTCGGTTTTATTGGGAGCGATCCGGAGCATCCTCAGGAGCTGTACGGCAAGGTGCTATTCTGGCTGAACGGGCAGTGGATAACCATAGAAAAAAGTGCGATCATCTATATACCCGCCGGCATGCCGCACTGTCCGTATATAGTACAGGAAGTGGAAAAACCGATACTCCACTTCTCCGGCTGCCCGAACTCGCACTACACTATGAAGGCGAGCATCGACATAGTTGATGGCGTGGGCGACGTAAACAAGTTCGTATCATACAAGCCGCGCCCGTTCATGCCTGGAAAGGAGACGGACCCGTCCTTGCTCCGCAAGGCGGTATGGCTCGACTCCAGCATAATACCCGGTGCTCCTTATATAGAGTTTGCCTGGTTCCTGAAACCGAGGGAGCCGAAACCGCCGACGCACGTTCACGATTTTGACGAGATCGTCGGCTTTATCGGCAGCAATCCGGATGATCCGGGCGATCTCGGGGCGACGCTCAATTTCAATTATGACGGAGAGGTGGTCCGCACCGACCGAAGCGTGGTCGTATATATACCGGCCGGAGTACATCACTGCCCGTTTCTCATAGAGGACATGAAGCGCCCGATACTGAGTTTTTCCGGCGGCGACGGCAACAGATACTGATTTGTCCGATACTTTGGGCAAGAAAGAAGGAATTATAATGGAATCCATGAAAGATAACATAGTGTCTAAACCGCTTCCCGATTCACATCAGAAGAACGAAGCGGGGGAGACGATAAGAAGGAACGTGTTCCTTCTCGACGGAGAAGCCGTTCCCGGAGCGCCCTATGCGGCGGCAACTTGGTACTCGTCCACTTTTATCGCGCCCAAGGAGCAACACACTCACGACTACGACGAGTTTTTGAGTTTCATTGGTTCGGACCCGGAGCATCCCGAGGAGCTCAATGCAACAGTGAAGATAAAGCTCATTGACGAGGACTTTACTATCACTAAGAGTTCCATTATCTTCATCCCCGCAGGGACGAGACACACGGAGTTTTCGACCTACGACGTAAAGCGACCGATAATGTGCTTCGCAAGCTGCTCAACGACGAACAAGTATTCCCAGAACCTCCTGGGCAAAAAAGAGGATTAAGGAACCGATATGCAAAAGAACTCCCGTGCTTAGGCACGGGAGTTCTTTTACGGTCTTGAAGAGCGCGGAATCCTCATAACGTAGATACGGGACGGGTTTCCGCCAATATCATTCATCTGCCACAGATACTCGCATACGTATTATTCATACAGGCCGGTGTGGTCGGTGTCCTGCGGAATTGATGAGGTCCCCTTAGTTGGACAGATCGATCCAGTACCTTTCCAGTTTTACGTCGCGTTCTGCCAGAAAGACGGTGGACTCGTATACGCCGCCGTTGTTCAGGATGGTCCTGCGGCTGCCCTCGTTGCCCTCTACGCAGCATACCAGCACGCGCTCGATACCGAGGGTTCTGCACTCGGGAAGGACGAGCCGCAGCATCTGAGTGGCATACCCCTTCCTCCTCTCGCTGGGGCACACGGAGTAGCCTATGTGACCGGCGTACTTTTCCAGAAATTCGTTGAACCAGTGTCTTATCTGGATCACACCCACGACCTTTCCGTCCGACTCCCGCACATATATATACTGGCTCATCGGTACGAGGTCCGGCGGTGTCGTCTCCGGCCTTTTCAGCGATTCGACCTGGTCGAGCCACTCCTGCGTGGTCTCGAACCTTCGTAGAGAGCCGCATCCGTCCATGGAGCCGCCGTATTCCAGAAATTCCCTGCGGAAAGCCTGTATCTGTGCGTCATATTCCATCGACGGTTCAATCAGTTTCACTATACGTTCTCCTCCCTTGATGCCGGCCGCTCCACGCGGCGTTCCTGACGCAGTTGAGAGTACCACAGCGTTTCTCTTATTACAAGAGGGCAAAAAAGAAGACGATCTGGATTCTTCGCAGATCGTCTTCTGGCGTTATATACTTTTGGGACTTCTGTCATTCCTGAGTCCTGCGCTTCCTCGCATAGAATACCGCGAAGAGAACGATGTAGCCGATCATGAGCATGGAGCAGATACGGAACATGCTCATGTATCCGATCCTGTCGGATACACTTCCCATCAGGAAACCGCCCAGCGCCGAGCCGAGGTCGAGGCCGTTGTAGAACAGCGCGTTGCCGAGACTTCTGTTGCGGCCCACGAGTTCCATCATGAAGGTCTGGAACGCGGGGATTATCTGTCCCAGGGCAAAGCCGCTGAACACGGCAGCGATCAGGAGCACTGTGTCGGTCCTCGTGAAGGAGTAGAGGAACAGGCATATGAACATCGATATCCCGCCGGGAATGATGGAGGCGGCGGGACCATGCTTGTCGTACAGCCTTCCTGTGAGGATCTTGCTGGCGAAGCAGACCCACGTCTTCACTATGAAGAACACAGACAGCTTCGTAAGCCCCTGTTCCTGTGCGAGGACAGGGAGGAAAGTCTGCTCGGAGCAACGGCTGATCCCGAAGAGAAGAAGGATGATGATCGGAAGAGTGACGCGCGGGTCGTAGAAGCTCTTCCAGAAGGGGGGCCTTTTGACGCGCTCTCCGGCGACAGGCTGCTCTTCGGGGACAGTTTCAGGTACTTTTACGAAGAAGAGACATACCAGCGCGGCGATGAGCATCGCACCCGCGGCCATCAGGAACATGACCTTGAAACCGCTCTTTTCGACGACCGAAAGGGCGACAGCCGGAGAGAACGCGACTGCGCCGGTGGTCGACATGCTGAGGTATCCGATGCCCTGCCCGCGCTTGTCGGCGGGGAGAATATCTGCCGCTATGGAACCGAACATCGTGGTCACAAGACCGTAGCCGACACCCTGGAGGATCCTTACGACAGTGGCGTCAAGGGACGAGGCGGTCAGCTGATAGCAGAGCATGAACACTACGGAGATGATAACGCCTATCCGGAGCATGTTCTTGCGCCCAAGCTTTTCGACCAGCAGACCTATGAAGATCCTCGTCACGACGGCGGCTATGAAGAAACCGGTCGCAACGAGCCCCACCTGGGTATCTGACGCCCCGAGTGATGAGACATAGAGAGGCAGAGTGGGTTCCAGTGCGTAGAATCCGAAGTTGAAAATAAAGTTCGCGACGACTATCGCAATGTAATACGGCAGCCACTTTTTCTTATCCGTGTTCATATGCGGGGACTCCTCTCAAACACTGTCCTGGCCGGCCTTTTATCTTCGGAAACGATTAGACTGATGTAACTTTACGACTTGTGGAGCACGCACTCGATGCCGGCATCCTCGAAGATCTTGCAGACAGCTGCGAGCTGCTCGGGGGTGTGGCGCTTCATATCCTTGAGGGTGTAGTCGCGGTGGGTCATGACGTACTTGCCCTCGCCGTAGTTGTGATAGGGAAGGATCTCGATGCGGACCGGCTTGATCTTGTTGAGCTCAAGCAGCTTGTCGCGGGTCGCAAAGAGGTTCTCCTCATAGTCGTTCACGCCGGGAATGAGGGGCAGACGGATGACGACCTCGCTCGGAGAAGCCATGGCTGTGTCGAGGTTCCTGAGGATGGGCTCAAGGGGAACGCCCGTCCACTTCTGATGCACAGCGTCGTCGAGGCTCTTCATGTCGTAGAGGAAGATATCTACGTAGGGGAGTATCTTCGCAAAGTTTTCGGGAGTGGCATAACCGGTCGTTTCGACGCAGGTGTTGATACCCTCATCCTTGCACTTCGTGAGGATAGCCGCGGCGAAATCGGGCTGGGCGAGCAGCTCGCCGCCGGAAAGGGTAACGCCGCCGCCGGTGACGTCGTAGTAGTCGCGGTCCTTATTGACCTCTTCATAAATATTGTCCACGGTCTCGACGCGGCCGTAGATGGACAGCGCGCGGTAGATGCAGTTCTTGACGCAGGTTCCGCATACGACGCACTTGTCGCGGTCGATGTGGAGTTTCTTGTCGCCGCCGATCATGGTGATGGCGTGCTGGGGGCAGAGAGCGGCGCACTTGCCGCACTCCTGGCAGAGAGTGTAGTGGTGGCCTATCTCGGGCTCGATGCTCTGAGACTCGGGGTTGGCGCACCAGGGGCACTTAAGGGGGCAGCCCTTAAGAAAAACGATGGTCCGGATACCGGGTCCGTCATCCATACTGAATTTCTGAATATCAAAGATTACGTTCTTGTCGCTCATCATATCAACCTTTCATTTAGATCGCGGGAACAGTAAACGGCCTGAAAGCCGCCATTATGCAAATGAGGGGCAATTCACTTTGAATTGCCCCTCACCGCACAGTGTCTAAGGTTTAGAGGTTGTGGTTGGTTCTGTTGATGATCTCATCCTGGAGCGTGTAGGGCAGGTCGATGAAGTTGGCGCTGTAGCCGCCGACACGGACGAGCAGATCCTTGTGGGCTTCAGGATTGTGTCTGGCGTCGATGAGCTCTTCCTGATCGTGGATGTTGATCTGGAGGTGGAAGCCGCCCTTCTTGATGTAGGTCTGGATGAGGGCAACGACCTTGTTGAGCTTATCTTCGGTGTTCATGTTCTCACGGCTGAGCTTGACGTTCAGCACGTTGCCCATGTAGTAGTAGCTGTTGAACTTCGCAGCGGAGTTGAGAAGAGCCGTAGGACCGTTGGTGTCATAGCCCGCCATAGCGGAAACGCCACCGTCGTTGATCGGCTGGTTCTTAACACGGCCGTTCGGGAGAGCGCCCAGAACGGTACCGAAGTAGAGGTGAGCGGAAGCAGCGCCCTTGAAGAGAACGCGCTTTACACCGGTGATCGGGTCGGGTCTCTTCAGCATGATCTCGGCGTTGTTGTCAGCGACTCTCTTGAAGATGTCGTCAGCATACGCGTCGTCATTGCCGTACTTCGGAGCATGGAGGCAATCCTGATGCATCTCTTCGTAGCCTTCCCAGTTCTTGTCGATAGCTTCGAGCATCTGAGCCGGGGTGTACTTCTTGTCGTCGAAGCAGAGCTTCTTGATGGAAGTAAGGCTGTCGGCGATGTCGGTGGTGCCGCGCTCGCCGAGCCACATGGTGACGGTCTCGGGATAATCGGTACCGCCGCGGACGGGGTTCATGCCGAACCTGATAGCGGTGTCATACCAGAACACGCAGTTCAGCGGGGACTCGAGCTCGTTGAGGATCTCGAGGGAGTGACGGATCTCGAAGTCCTTGGTGATGCGGTCTGCGAAGTAATCGAGCTGCTTGTAGTAAGCTTCCTCGACCTCTTCCTCGCTCTTCATGTCAGCGAACTTGCCGGTGTGCGGGCCAAACTGCTTCTGCATACGAGGATCGAAACCATCGTGGAGAGCCAGCTCGAAGATCTTCGGCAGGTTGAGGTGCATGAAGCCGCCGATGTGCTGGCCGCAGTTGAGGTGATAGCCCAGGCAGCCGGAGGTCTGCCAGTTGTAGCACTCGGCCTCGGGGATGGTGCCGTAGTCGAGCCACTTCTGGGTGCCGAGGTAGTCGTTCAGGTAAGCCGGGCAGCCGCCGCGGTGCTCCATGTTGGCCTTGACGGCGAACTTGAGGAACTCGGGATCCATCTTGTCGTTGACACGGATGTAGATGGTGGGCTCGGAGAACTTCATGGTAGCCATGGCGCGGAGGATGATGCAGCTCATCTCGTTGGTGGTGTCCTCACCCTTCTCGTTCTTGCCGCAGATGGTGATGTCGGGAAGAAGAGTACCCTGGGAATGACGCATCTCAGCCACCTCGGGGTCCCAAGCTTCGACTTCACGAGTCTTCATCAGGAAGCACTCGAAGAGCTCAACAGCGAACTCGGGGGTGAGCTTGCCGGCCTCGACGTCGGCCTTGTAGTACGGATACAGATCCTGGTCCATGCGGTTGAGAGCGGACTCTTTACGCATGGTCTTCTCTTTCTGAGAAGCAGCGTGCATGAATCTGATGGACTGGAGAGCTTCCCAGTAGTCACGGGGAGCATTCTCGGGGACCCAGCGGCAGTTGGAAGCGATTCTCTCGAGTTCCTTTTTGCGCTCGGGTCTGGTCTCGTTCTTCGCCATCTCCTCAGCGAGGTCGGCATATCTGTGAGCCCAGTTGATGACGGAGTCGCAGGCGATGAGCATGCCTTCGAGCATAGCTCTCTTCTCCCACGGGGTGGGACGGCTGTACATCGGCTTCATCCAGCCAGCGCCCTTGGTGTCCATAGCCTCGAGCTCAGCCTGAACGAGCTCCGTGACCTTCTTGAGGCCCACTCTGCAGGGCTCAAAACGGTAGGAGGATCTGCCGCGGCCGATCAGCTCAGGGCAGGTACGGCCCCAGATGGACATCTCGGGATCTGCACGGAAGGGGATGCCTTCGAAGACCATGGAACGGTCCTGCATGAGATCAAGGTGATCCGGGCCAAACTCGTGTACGAGAGCAGCGTTGACCTTGTTTACGGGAACGCGCTTTACCCAGTACTCGGCGCCTTCTTTAAGAGCCTGCATATCCTCTTCGGTGCAGAGGGCGGCAGAGGTCTCAGAATACTTTCTGTCGAAGGAGCCTCTCGCGATGTTGTTGAGAACGGACTGCGGGCACTCGGCGGTGAAGATGTCAGCGCCGCGGACCTTGTCGTTCATCTGGCCGACGATGAGCTCGCCGTCACGAATGAGCAGCTTGGTGTCGTCGAGGATCTTTGCAGCAGCCATACCGAAACGGAGGCTTACCGGAAGGCCTTCGGTTTCCTTGTAGGAAGCGGTGAAGGATCTCTCGGGGTCTGCGCAGATGTAAACGTCAGCATCCTGCCACTCGTCTCTCAGAGCCTGAAGTCTGGGGGACATTTCGCCGCATGCCCATATGCGGTCATAATCGATTTTGCTCATGTTTTCTTATTACCTCCTCTAAATCTTTGACATACTAAAATGTTTTTGCTCGCTTATTAAACCCGGAGCTCCTCTCCGGCGGAAAAAATTCCGCACAGCCGAAATGACCGCACGGAGCAGATTGACTTTGATCCCGGCGCCGGACGATCTCGGAGACCGCACAGAAACGCCGAACCTGACCGTATAAAACGGAGGATCGGCGAACATGAAGAATCCTCGATCCTTCAGCAAAACCGGAAACACTATCCTTACACTATTGGTCAACAATGATTATAATGGCAAAACGGCCGATTGTCAATAGTCAGCAGGTATGATTCCGCAGTAAACACGGGTACTTCAATAGGAAAAAATGTACAAATATCAGCTGCAGTTTTGAGCGCTTTCAGTCGTCCAGTGTAATAACGTTGACAGCTCCGCTGTGCGCGGTACAGGCATCAAGAGCTATCACCCCCGGGCCGGTGTAGGGCGAGAAGTCGGCGTCCGGACCGAATTCGGAGCCTCTGCCCTCATATACAGCATGGCCGTATGAGGCATGCCAGTGACCGCACAGCACGGTCTTTTTTTCCAAGCAGCTCTGCGCAGCGTCGATACCGTTGGACCATCTGGCCTCTCTCCACTCTCCGGGGCCGGCGCTGCGCCAGTCCTCGATATAACAGTAGTTACCCCAGTCGTAGATACAAGGGATCCAGCCGTGTACAAAGACATAATGCTCTGTCTCATAGTAGTCGAGCATGGAGGGGATGATCCTCTGATAATACGGTGTCTGTTTCGCCGCATCAGCAAAATCGAAATTCCGAAGTCCCGCCATGACCATGTCATAACCTGTCAGCTGCAGCGCCGTGTCGAATGTGCCGTTATGGACGTGGTGGTCGAGAGGCCTGCCCTGGTCCTCCGTAACAAGCGATTCGAACAGATCCTCATGATTTCCGCGTATTAAAATGATACCGTCTTTTTCCATCAGATCGAGGACAAAGTCCTGAAGTTTGCACGCCTCCTTGCCCCTGTCGAAAAGATCACCGAGGATTATGAGTTTATGAGGTTCCGTGTCATCATAGAATCCTGATGCGGCCAGAGCCTTGCGCATGATGCTGAAGTATCCGTGTATGTCTGCTGTGACGTAGTATTTCATCAAATCACCTCCGCTGAGTCCGGGAAACACGGCCTTTGAAATAATCCCTGCATGATAGTCTAAATCTATATGTGTACAGCAGACAGGACAGGACATGCCAAAGCCGCAGCCACGAAAGAAAGAGCGCCGGAAATAAACGTTTTCCGGCGCTTTCTGGCACCCCCGACGCGATTCGAACGCGTGACCTTTCGCTTAGGAGGCGAACGCTCTATCCTGCTGAGCTACGGGGGCCCGTCATATACGCTCCGTTCCGCGGAGCATCTACAGATTATAGCAGAACAGATCATAAAATCAAGAGCATTTTCACGTGGAGGCGATAAACATGTTGCGCGTACGGCATGCGCGAGTGTATAGTATTATCAAAATACAGAGCATGCCCGGACGCGTGTCCGGGAGCAGGAGTATCATTAAATGGCTGATGAAAGAGAGCGCGGACAGAAAACACGCGCACAGAGGAAAAACAAACTGCTTCTGGCAATCGCAATCGCTGCGGCGGTGGCACTGCTGGTTTTCCTGGCGATAGTGCTCATAAAACCGCCTGTCGCCGCTGACCTACCTGTGCCCCCGGATAAGAACACTCCGGCGGAGACGGCCACTCCGGACGATCAGTCCGCGCAGGGACCTGACGACGCCGAGCGGGAACCGGAGCCCGAACCGGAAGAGCCGCCCGTAGTGCTCACCAAAGGGTACCTAGCTGCGGACGGTCAGGATGTGGAGATCTTTACGTACGGCGGTTCTCCTGCGGGATCGCTCCCCAGGGGCACAGAGATAGAGTACGATGCAGATGAGCCCGGACCTGACGGATTCATCGCCTTTGCACTGGGAAATCTCGAACGGTGCGTCCCTGCGGATGCCGTCGTGGACGATGTTTCAAAGGTCGTGCGCGAGCACACTCTCTATGTCCGGACCGCAGTTAACATGTCGGACGAGAACGGCGTTTCCCTCGGTCGTTTTCTTGAAAAGGGCAGCGCAGTCAAGGTCACCGGATACTCCGGGCTCCAGGCCGACGGCACCGTGGTCAGATACCGCACCGAACAGGAGGGGGAGACCGGCTATGTCGCGCCCAAGTATCTCGTTGCGGACAGCGCCGAGGCTGAAGCGATGTACGACGGCTTCGGTATGTACTTCAAGCATGCGTCCAGAGAAGATATGTACGGCGGCGGAGAGGCCGGGAATCTGGATTACTATCCGAGACCCAAGGAGAAGATCGAGGGCAACGTGATGCCCGACGAGGTCAAGGCGCTTTATCTTTCCAACTCCTGGGTCATACTCGACGAGGTGGATTCGTACATAGAGTACGCGGACACCTGCGGAATAAACGCCTTCGTAGTGGATATCATAGACGGCAGCATGGTCGGATACGCGTCTCCAGTGATGGAGCAGTATTCGCCGACGACCGCCAAATATGCGAACAATCCTATCGAGGACTACGCTCTGGCGATAAAGAAGCTCAAGGATGCCGGTTACTACGTAATCGGGCGCCTGACGACCTTCAACGATCCTTATTTCGTCAGGGATCATCCCGAATGCGCCATAAAGGGGCTCGACGGGGAGCCGATGGAGATAAACGGAATGTACTGGCCGACGGCCTATGACCGCTATGCCTGGGAATACAAGACGTCCCTCGCGGTGGAGGCGGTGAAGGAGTTCGGCTTCAACGAGATCCAGTTCGACTACGTCCGGTTCCCGGATCTTACGTGGCGGTACGAAAGGGACGGGACCATAGATTACGTGAACGTTTACGGCGAGACCAAAGCCCAGGCCATACAGCGGTTCCTGATGTACGCCTGCGACCGCGTCCATGAGGCGGGAGCGTACGTCGGCATCGACGTCTTCGGTGAGTGCGCCTTCGGCTACGTTACAGCCTACGGTCAGTACTGGCCGGCACTCAGCGAGGTGGTCGACGTCATAAGCGGTATGCCGTATCCCGATCATTTCCCCGAGAGCGACGGATGGAGGCCGTGGGAGCACCCGTATGAGACGGTGTACAACTGGGGGCTCCAGGCCGCGATGCGTCAGGACGAGACGGAGAATCCGGCCGCAGTCAGGACCTGGATACAGACCTACGACGCGATCAGATATCCGTATAACCCATACGGTCCCGATGAAGTAGGGGCGGAGATAAGAGGCCTGCACGACGCCGGCCTGTACGGCGGGTTCATGACCTGGCACTTCTCATCCAGCCTGGAGAAGTACCGTATGCTCGCACCGGCATTCGACCTGTGACGGCGGAATAATATTATTATTGTAAAAAACGCGGATGCGAGGTCCTCGCATCCGCGTTTTTTCTTGACAGGGAAGTAAAGCAGAAGTAAAATAAACTAGTATAGTTGTGGATAATTTGGGGTATTTTCACAAATATATCGATCACTTTTGCGAAACGCATAATATAGAGATTTGAGAAAATGGAGGTGTTCACACTCACTATGTCTCCGACACTGAAGGTCATAATCTACATCATCGCTGCAATCGTGGTGTTTATTATAGCATTTGTCCTCGGAATCACGTACCGCAAAAAAGTCTCCGAACGAGAGATACAGAGTGCTGAGGAACAGGCAAAGAAAATAATCAACGAAGCCATAAAAGCTGCAGAGAGCAAGAAGAGAGAAGCCCTTGTGGAGGCCAAGGAAGAGATCCACAGAAACCGCACCGAGTACGAAAGAGAGGTAAAGGAGAGACGCTCCGAACTCCAGAAGCAGGAGAGACGTCTCCTGCAGAAGGAAGAGAACCTTGACAAGAAGACAGACGCCGTAGAAAAGAAGGCTGAACAGCTGACGAAGAAGCTGTCAGACCTGGATGCGGCGAAGGAAGAGGTAGCCACCATCAAGCGCAGCCAGTTCGAGCTGCTCGAAAAGATATCCGGCTACACCGTGGAGGAGGCCAAGGCCTTCCTCATTAAGAACCTTGAATCCGAAGTGACCCACGAGGCCGCGATGAAGATCAAGGAGATCGAAGCCCGCTTCAAGGAAGAGGCGGACACGAAAGCGCGCGAATACATCGCGACGGCGATCCAGCGCTGCGCGGCCGACCACGCCGCGGAAGTAACGGTTTCCGTAGTCCCGCTCCCCAACGACGAGATGAAGGGCCGCATAATCGGCCGCGAGGGCCGCAACATCCGCTCCATCGAGACTCTGACGGGCGTCGACCTCATAATCGACGACACCCCCGAGGCGATCACGATATCCTGCTTCGACCCCGTACGCCGCGAGATCGCGCGGCTCACTCTTGAGAAACTCATACTCGACGGCCGCATCCACCCCGCGCGCATCGAAGAGATGATCGAGAAAGCGAAGAAGGAAGTCAACGCCACCATCAAGGCGGAGGGCGAGAGAGCCACGTTCGAGACCGGCGTCCACGGACTGCATCCGGAGCTCATAAAGCTTCTGGGCCGCCAGAAGTACCGCACCAGTTACGGGCAGAACGTCCTCAATCATTCCATAGAGGTCGCGAACCTGTCCGGTCTGCTGGCCGCGGAACTCGGGGTCGACGTGATGACTGCGAAGCGCGCAGGCCTTCTCCACGACCTGGGCAAATCCGTTGACCACGAGATGGAAGGCAGCCACGTCACTATCGGCGTTGAGCTGGCCAGGAAGTACAAGGAAAGCGAGGAGGTCATCCACGCCATCCATGCCCATCACGGCGATGTCGAGCCCAAGACCATAATCGCATGCATAGTCCAGGCCGCGGACGCCATATCCGCGTCGAGACCGGGTGCACGCCGCGAGAACATCGAAAACTACATAAAGCGTCTCGAAAAACTCGAAGAGCTTACCAACAGCTTCAGCGGAGTCGAGACGTCCTACGCCATACAGGCGGGCCGCGAGATCCGCATAATGGTCAAACCGGAGGAAGTCTCCGAGGATATGATGGTCCTCCTGGCAAGAGATATAGCCAAGAAGATTGAGAACGAACTGGAGTATCCCGGCCAGATAAAGGTCCATCTGCTGCGTGAGACCAAGGCCATCGAATACGCGAAGTGATCATCGAATAGTTTTACCGCGCGAAATGGCTGCCCGGGAACCATGGCTCCGGGACCGCGTGAGCGTCTCCGCTCATAAAGACAGCGAACAGCGCAAGGAGGAAAAATGCTCAATATCACAAAGGAAGCAGAGAACGAAAAGGCAGTATTCATTCTGGAAGGACGCCTCGACACGATCACCGCTCCGGGGCTGGAAAAGGAACTCAAGGAGACGCTGAGCGGAGTCAGAGAGCTGACACTGGATTTCGAAAAACTCGACTACATCTCATCCGCCGGTCTGCGGGTGCTGCTGGCAGCCCAGAAGACGATGGCGAAACAGGGCGAGATGAAGCTCGTACATGTCGGCGAAGCCGTAATGGACATTTTCGACGTCACCGGCTTTTCAGAGATCCTGACCATAGAATGAGAGATAACATGACCGCGCCGGGCTCCGGCGCGGTTTCATGTACTTTAAAGATACCGGAAGCAGCGGCACGCTCATGAAAATAACGAGACGGCACGCCGCGGCACGGTCCGGCTTCAGGATCACCGGGAATGCGCCGTGATGCTTCCGCGGAAGGGAACGGATGGTGGAACAGATGAGAGTCGAACGTAAAAACGATGTCGCGATGGATCCCTCTGGATTCGTGCTGCTTGCGGACCATATCCCGCAGATCGTGCAGGAGATCCGCTATTATTCGACATACAATTTCATCGGCGACAGGATCGACGGCTACGAGGAGCCCTGCGCCCTGCTCACCAGGGAAGCGGCCAGAGCGCTGAAAAA
>JAFZSD010000022.1 GCA_017619535.1 Oscillospiraceae bacterium
CTTTTACCCCCAAACCCCTTGATAGGGAGAATAAAGGGAGATCATGCAACTGTTATCAAATTGTTATCAAAGGAACCATTGCGAAGCCGGAAAGCCTTGATTTTACTGGGTTTTCCGGTTTTCGTATCTCATTCCCACTCTATAGTTCCGGTGGGCTTGGGAGTGAGATCGTAAAGGACGCGGTTCACGCCTTTTACTTCACTTGTGATACGTTCCGTCAGTTTTTCCATAAGAGGCCAGTCAAGCCGCTCGACAGTTGCGGTCATGGCATCTCTAGTGTTGACGGCTCTGATGATCACCGGCCAGTCGAATGAACGCAGACCGTCTTTTACGCCGGTGGATTTGAAGTCGGGGACGATCGTGAAATACTGCCAGACCTTGCCCTCGAGTCCGGCTTTTGCAAACTCTTCGCGGAGTATCGCGTCCGACTCGCGGACAGCCTCTAGTCTGTCTCGCGTGATTGCGCCGACACAGCGGACCCCGAGTCCGGGACCGGGGAAGGGCTGACGGTAAACCATGCCGTCGGGAAGACCCAACGCTTTGCCGACGACGCGCACCTCGTCTTTGAAAAGGAACTTAATGGGTTCAACGAGTTCGAACTGGAGATCGTCCGGAAGACCGCCCACATTGTGATGAGCCTTTACGGGACCGCTTTCGAGTATGTCCGGATAGATAGTACCCTGTGCAAGGAACTCGATGCCTTCGAGTTTGCGGGCCTCCTCTTCAAATACGCGGATGAATTCAGCGCCTATTATCTTGCGCTTCTGTTCCGGTTCGGCAACGCCTGCCAGTTTATCGAGGAAACGGTCGACAGCATCGACGTATATGAGGTTCGCATCCATCTGGTTGCGGAATACCTCTATGACCTGTTCGGGCTCGCCCTTGCGGAGAAGACCGTGATTAACGTGTACACATACGAGCTGCTTGCCAACGGCTTTGATCAGGAGAGCGGCTACCACTGAAGAATCTACGCCGCCGGAAAGCGCGAGAAGGACTTTTTTGTCGCCGATCTGATCGCGGAGAGCCTTCAGCTGCTCATCGATAAAGGCCTGGGCAAGTTCAGGGGTGGTGATGCGTTCCATGGTTTCAGGGCGTTTGTTGTTTGACATTTTGGATCCCTCGTTCTTTATGAATTCTCTTACAGATGCCGTCATGGCATGATGATCAGAGTAATAATTGCCGGATTATAAAGCAGCAGCAATGTTTACTGTTTGTCGTTGAGGAGTTTATTGAGTTCGCTCATGAACGTATTTATATCCTTGAACTGTCGGTAGACAGAAGCGAATCGGACATAGGCGACTTCGTCGAGATCCTTCAGTTTGCGCATGACCAATTCGCCGACCTCGGTCGACGTGATCTCGCGCTCCAGTGAGTTCTGCAGTTCCTGTTCGATCTCATCTGCTGCTTTCTGGAGCGAATCGACAGGTACCGGACGCTTCTCGCATGCGCGGAGCATTCCGTTTATGACTTTCATCTTGTCGAACGTCTGTCTGCTTCCGTCACGTTTTATTACGACAAGGGGGAGACGTTCTATTATCTCATAGGTAGTGAAACGCTTCTGGCATGCCAGACATTCTCTGCGCCGGCGTATCGTCGTTCCTTCCTCGGCGGGTCTGGAATCTATAACGCGGCTTTCGGAATAGTTGCAGAAAGGACACCTCATGTTTACGGACCTCCCATTGTTTCAGCAGATATCCTCTGCCGGAGATATTGCCCGGTTGAAATCTGAAATATTTTACCACAAACTATCGTTTTGTGTACATAGAAATAATCAATATTTTGTGTTATTTATCGAAAATACGCTGAAATAAGCTGATAAACTCGTCGCGTGTATAAAGAGAATTGATCACATCGAGCAATGCGTTTGCAGACATTGCGGCAGGAAGTTCGAGCCGCCTTGCAAGTTCAGCGCGTTTTTCGGAACTGCCGGGACCGCCTGAAAGACCGAGCTCGAACATATCGGCTTTTGAGACAGGAGGAGATGATGATCTCTCGGATAAAGAGTCATCGTCAAAAGTAGCCCCGGCGCGTTCAAGCGCGTTTATGATCACAGAAGGCGACATGCCTTCGACACCGAGCATGCGAGCTTTGGAATCCGTTTTCTTGCGCTTTTCCCGACCGGTGATCTCAGGCACGTATGCGTGCTTAATCTCAGATCCGTTCAGCATGCCCTTTAGGTGACCGCGTATAAGGAAACCGGCCCCGTCCGGATCAGTCAGAATGATGACTCCGCGTTTTTCTGCCAGTCTGCGCAGCAGAGAAACTTTCTCTGCGTCTGAGAATATACCGAAGCCCGAAGTCTCGATGACGGTGCAGTCGACAGCCTGGGAAACCGTATTCCTGTCGTAGCGTCCCTCAACGACGATTATCTCACGTACACGTCTTTTCATGACGCAGAGGCTTTCTTTCGGAAAGCAAGTGAAGCAATAAGTTCGGTAAGTATTTGTTCGGGATCACCGCCGCTGTTCATGGCAATGGCGGCGTCGGAGCACAGGATCACGGCGTCGCGGCACTGGGCAGTGCTGATACGCGTCGCGCTGGCCATAAGATTGCGCGCCTGAAAATCATGACGGATGCCGCACATGGTCATGAGATAGGACGCTTTCTTATCGTTTTCGATGCAGAATCTCGCCGCCAGGAGCTGGCGCATCGTCATGGAAACAAAGAAGAGGATCCTGTGAGCCGGCTCGCGCATCCGCAGGAGATCGTCGAGGATGCGGACAGCTTCGTCATACTTGGAATCTGCCAGCGCGTTAGACAGCCGGAAAGCGGCAGCGTCGATGACCGGCGTTACGACTGCGTCTATGTCACTGCGGGAAACTGTATCGGCAGTGCAGTAAGAACTGATCTTAGTGATCTCGTTTGAAAGTGAAGACATGAGCCCGCCTGTTACGAACGAGAGGTACTCGGCTGTCGGTGAATCGATACGTTTCCCCTCGCTGGCAAAGTGGGCGCGGATCCATTTAACGAGCCTGCTCTGTTCCTGAAGACAGAATTCAACGGGTTCCGCGTTCTTAAGAAGCTCTTTCGTGTCTTTAAGTCGTTTGTCGGGTGCAAACTCAAGCGTATCGAATACGAATACGAGACAAACGTACTCGGGAAGGTCTGTAAAGAGCGAGATCAGATCACGGCGGACGTCTTCCGGACACCTGAACATCTCGAAATCGTGTACTTCGACAAGAGTTCTTTCCGCGAATACAGGCAGAGCGTCGACGGCATCTGCAAGGTCTCGGACAGACAGATTCTTTCCTTCGAAACGTCGGTAGTTGAAATCGGCAAATCCGTCCGCCACTAGCAGTGAACGCAGTCTGGAAAGCGCTGCGTTCATGAGATAATGCTCCTCGCCGTAGAAGAGATACAGTCTGGCCGGAGTGCCGCTGTCAAGTGAAGCTCGTAAAGCGTCGTATGAGGAATTGTCGGTCTTTTTCTGTGCCATGGTCTGACCTCCGTGCTTATCGGTCATGGTATAGCGTAAGCCTATCCGTCCGATCCGGATATATGCGGGGCAAAGGTGATGTTGCCGCTCTCGTCGGTGCGGTAAACGGCAACGCCGTTTTCAGAAAGCCTTCTCAGCAGTGAACCAGCCGGATGTCCGTATTCGTTTTCGCCGACAGATATGATCGCAGCTTCCGGCGTTACGGCGTCGAGAAGGTCCTGTGAAGTCGAACCTGCGGAGCCGTGATGCCCGGCGACAAGTATCTCGATGTCCGGCAGGTCCGCGTGATCCAGAAGCCTGTATTCGATGCTTGCAGGAGCGTCAGCCGTCATGAGCACATCAAAACCGCCCTGGCTCCAGAGTACGATGACACAGTTCTCGTTCTCTGTTTCGCCGCCAAGGGGCGCGTAGAGCGTAAGCTCTCCATCGCCGAGAGAGACCGTTGTATCCTTAGATATATAGGATATCCCGATATCGAGCCTGTCCGCAAGGGATACTATCCTGTCGTGAATGTATGTGTCGTCCTCAGGAGGCTGGGGGAGAAGTATGGTGCCTATATCAACCATGCGTGCGAGCTGATCCAGACCGTTAGTGTGATCAGTATGATAGTGAGAAAGTATCATAAGATCAATATGTCCGCGGTCGTTTTCAAGAAGATAATCGCCTGTGACCCTGCCGGGATCAGAAATGCTCGTGCTCCCGCAGTCCACAACGGCCGTATATCTGCTGGAGGTCAATACGACGCTCTGCCCCTGACCGACGTCAAGAACGGTCAGGGAACAGTCTTCGGGTATCTCTGAAGACCCGGAGCACGACCTGATTATCAGGACCGCACTGAGGACGACCACAGCCGCCAGAACGACGTAAATGATGTCCCATATGCTGACACGTTTTCCCGCACGCTTTTTCACTGCGTTTCTCCAGATGTTATGAATATGAAGGCAAAGCCGGATCAATAGTCTTCGACAAAACAATAATATCCCAAAATACAAGGTTATTTCAAGAGCGGCAGCAGACAAAATAATGTTGACAACATTATTGAGCGGTGATATATTCTTTAAGGAAATAAAGTAGCAGGTGGACAGTAATGAACAGAATGATTTTCAGCGGCTATTACTATTATTACCGCGCCTATTTTGCGGCGGGGTCTGTTTTGGTTGGCTGAAACTGGTAGACTGGATCATTGCAGTGACCCGCAGCCATCCGGCTGCGGTTTTATTTTGCCGGCTGTCAAGGAGGAAGAAGAATGCCCATCACCGAGATACTTGAACAGAACGCGAAGCTTTACGGCAGGGACGTCTGTCTGGTCGAGATAAACCCGGCACAGACGGAAAAGAGACGCGTTACCTGGAAGGAATACGAGCTCATCGAGCCGACTCGTACGTCATACTACCGCCGTGAGATAACATGGAGCGTTTTCAATGAGAAATCGAACCGCTGCGCGAACATGCTTGAAAACGCAGGCATCAGAAAAGGGCAGAAGGTAGGCATACTCCTGATGAACGGCCTTGAGTGGCTGCCTATATATTTCGGTATCCTGAAGACCGGCGCTCTCGCGGTCCCGCTAAACTTCCGCTATACTTCTGACGAGATCGAGTACTGTCTTGATCTTGCGGAGGTCGACGTCCTTATCTTCGGAGACGAGTTCATCGGACGTGTCGAAGAGATCGCCGAGTCGATAAGCAGGAACCGGCTCCTGATATATGCGGGAACAGGCGCATGTCCGACCTTTGCCGACGATTATACCCAGCTGACTGCAAACTGTTCGAGCCAGTATACGGGACCTGAGCTCACTGACGACGATTTCGCCGCAATATACTTTTCGTCAGGTACAACGGGCTTCCCGAAAGCGATACTGCATAAGCACATGAGCCTCATGCATGCCTGCCGCTGTGAGCAGGCGCATCATGGCCAGACCAAGGACGACGTATTTCTCTGCATCCCTCCGCTCTACCATACCGGCGCCAAGATGCACTGGTTCGGAAGCTTCCTTGTCGGAGGAAAGGCCGTCCTTCTTAAAGGCACCGCTCCCGAGGACATACTCAATGCCGTTTCTGACGAGGGCTGCACGATCGTATGGCTGCTCGTTCCCTGGGCGCAGGATATCCTGAACGCTCTGGACCGGGGCGATCTTAAGCTCAGCGATTACAAACTCTCGCAGTGGAGACTGATGCATATAGGCGCCCAGCCTGTACCGCAGAGTCTTATTAAGCGCTGGCTGCAGTATTTTCCTGATCACCTTTACGATACGAACTACGGCCTTTCAGAGTCCATCGGACCCGGCTGCGTGCATCTCGGCGTTGACAATATCGATAAAGTCGGCGCTATCGGCGTCGCCGGATACGGCTGGGAGGTAAAGATCATCCGCGAGGACGGTTCGCCTGTCGTACAGGGACAGGTCGGCGAACTCTGTGTAAAGGGACCCGGAGTTATGACCTGCTACTACAATGATCCGAAGGCGACCGAGGCCGTTCTCAAGGACGGCTGGCTGCTCACGGGTGACATGGCCATGCAGGACGAGGACGGCTTCATATTCCTGGTCGACCGCAAGAAAGACGTCATAATCAGCGGCGGCGAAAACATTTACCCAGTGCAGATAGAGAACTTCCTGGCGGCGCATGAGGACGTGAACGACGTCGCTGTCATAGGTCTCCCGGACAAGAGGCTCGGCGAGATAACAGCCGCGATAATAAGCATAAAGAAAGGGCACACCTGCACTGAGGAGGATATCAACAGATTCTGCAACGATCTTCCGCGGTACAAGCGACCGAGAAAGATCATCTTCGCCGAAGTGCCGCGCAACGCTACCGGCAAGATAGAGAAACCGAAACTCAGACATATTTACGGCGGCGATGCTCTCGTCGCGGCGCAGAACAAATCTTAAGCGGCAGGGAATGAGCCGTTTTCGCGGAGAAAGGATACTCGTAACATGAAACAGCTGTTGTTGGGAAATGCTGCGGTCGCACAGGGATTATATGACGCGGGCTGCGAAGTCGTGTCAAGTTACCCGGGTACGCCGAGCACGGAGATAACGGAGTGCCTGGCTGAGCACAGAGACATATACTCAGAATGGGCCCCTAATGAAAAGGTCGCTATGGAGACTGCCTTCGGAGCATCTCTGGGCGGAAAGCGCAGTTTCTGCGGCATGAAGCACGTCGGGTTGAACGTTGCGGCGGACCCCCTCTTTACTATTTCATATACCGGAGTGAACGCCGGTATGGTCATAGCTGTCGCGGATGACCCGGGAATGCACTCTTCACAGAACGAACAGGATTCTCGTCACTATGCTAAGGCCGCGAAACTCCCGATGCTCGAACCAGCCGATTCAGCGGAATGCTATGAGTTTGCTAGAAAAGCATATGAGATTTCAGAAAAATATGATACTCCCGTGCTGCTGCGTCTATGCACCCGCATAGCGCATTCACAGAGTATAGTAGAGCCGTACGGGCGGTCTGTTCCTGAGCAGAAGGAATACGCGAAGCGTCCGGAAAAATACATCATGATGCCGGGTTACGCTAAGCTCCGTCATCCGATCGTCGAAGAACGCACACTCAAACTTACTGAGCTTGCAGAGACTTCTGATCTTAACCGCGTGGAGATGGGCGGCACAGAACTGGGGATCATTGCATCCGGAACTGCATACCAGTACGCCAAAGAGGTTTTTGGTGAAAACGCAAGCATTCTAAAACTCGGACTTGTCAATCCGCTGCCGGAAAAACTCATCAAAGACTTTGCCGCCAAGGTGAAGCGCGTCGTCGTAATAGAGGAACTCGACCCGGTCGTTGAGGAACACTGCAAGGCTATCGGCGTAAATGTATCCGGTAAAGATATGTTCCCGCTGATCGACGAGTTCTCGCAGAACCTGGTTGCTTCGGCATTCGGTATAAGTAAAGATACGGGCAGATCGCTGGACGCCAAGATACCCGGAAGGCCTCCCGTGATGTGCGCGGGATGTCCGCACCGCGGCATGTTCTATGCGCTGAAAAAGCTCGGTGTAACGGTAATGGGAGATATCGGCTGCTACACTCTTGGCGCCGCCGCTCCGCTCGGCGCGATAGACACCACGATCTGCATGGGCGCTTCAGTATCCGGACTTCATGGTTTTGAACACTCAGGGACCGGTGTAAAGGCAGTTGCAGTTATCGGTGATTCGACCTTTATGCATTCCGGAATGACCGGTCTTGTCAACATAGCATACAACGGCTCAAAGTCCACAGTTATCATCCTCGACAATTCAATAACAGGTATGACAGGTCATCAGCAGAATCCCACGACGGGGCTCGACATACACGGCGATCCGGCAGGTAAGATCGACCTTGAGGCTTTCTGCCGCGCAATCGGGATTAACCGCGTGCGTGTCGTCGACCCCTATGATCTGGCCCAGTGCGAGCAGGCTGTCAGGGAGGAGACGGAAGCTGACGAGCCTTCAGTAATCATCTCCAGAAGACCGTGCGCTCTGCTTAAGACAGTCAGACATGAGCCTCCGTTTGCTGTAGACAAAGAAAAGTGCGTCGGATGCAAATCATGCATGCGCATCGGATGCCCGGCGATCAGTTTCAAATCTGGAAAAACGGAGATCGATAAAACGCTCTGCGTCGGATGCGGAGTATGCACCCAGCTCTGCAAATTCGATTCGTTCTACAGATAAAAGGAGAGACGCGGATATGAAGACAAAGAATATCATGATAGTTGGCGTCGGCGGTCAGGGAACGCTGCTTGCGAGCAAGCTTCTGGGACGACTCCTCATGAACGAGGGATATGACGTAAAGGTGTCCGAGATACACGGCATGAGCCAGCGAGGCGGATCGGTCGTGACATACGTACGGTACGGTGACAGTGTGGCTTCGCCGGTAATAGACGAGGGAGAAGCGGATTATATAATCTCGTTCGAACTTCTTGAGGCAGCCCGCTGGATGAAGTATCTCGCATCCGGAGGTCAGGTGATAACAAACACGCAGCGTATCGACCCCATGCCTGTGATAACAGGTGCGGCTGAGTATCCGGAAGGTCTTGCAGAATCCATGGCTGCCGCAGGAGCAAAAGTGGAAGCGTTCGACGCTCTGACTCTCGCTGAGAAGGCCGGATCATCAAAGGCTGTCAACATCGTACTTCTCGGAAGAGCATCAAGATTCTTCGATTTTCCCGCAGAGACCTGGGAAAAAGCGCTTGACGAAACAGTTCCGCCCAAATTCCTTGAACTCAACAGAGAGGCGTTCAGACTGGGCAGAGAGAGCTGAAACAAATAAGTATAAATTAATGACTGCGGCGTATGGTCAATACCATACGCCGCAGTCTTCAATAGACTAATGATTAGTATTCTCAGTCGACGCCGAGATACTTGAGTATAGCGGCGGCCGACTTCTTGCCGGCACCCATTGCAAGTATGACGGTCGCCGCACCGGTGACGACGTCGCCGCCGGCGAAAACGCCCTCTCGGGAAGTACGCCCGTCGTCGTCTGCAATGATGCAGCCTTTGCGGTTCGTATCAAGACCGGAAGTGGTGTTCTTTATAAGCGGGTTCGGGCTGGTGCCGAGCGCCATGATGACGGTGTCGACATCAAGGAAGAAGTTGGAGCCTTCTACCGGAACAGGTCTGCGTCTGCCGGAATCGTCGGGCTCGCCGAGCTCCATGCGGATGCATTCGATCTTATTGACTCGGCCTTTTTCATCTCCGTAGATCTTAACGGGATTGTTGAGGAGACGGAACTCGA
The DNA here is from genome assembly GCA_017619535.1 of Oscillospiraceae bacterium. Lineage (GTDB taxonomy): Bacteria > Bacillota > Clostridia > Oscillospirales > Oscillospiraceae > RGIG8048. The sequence continues at coordinate 9,148 of JAFZSD010000022.1, forward strand.
TCTGCTCCTCAACTGCATGATGGACCTCTTCCTTACGTGCAGGAAGCTCTTCCATGCTGCGGCGATAGATGATGTAGACCTTATCTGCGCCGACGCGCATCGCGCATCTGGCAGCGTCCATAGCGACGTTTCCTCCGCCTACCACGGCGACAGTTCCGCCGGCGGGACGAGGAGTATCATACTCATCTTTGTAAGCTTTCATGAGGTTGATCCTGGTGAGGTATTCGTTTGCGGAGTATACGCCCTGAAGAGATTCGCCCTCGATGTTCATAAAAGAGGGGAGACCTGCACCGCTGCCGATAAAGACGGCCTCGTACCCGTCGGCAAAGAGCTCGTCGACGGTGAAGGTCTTACCGATTACGGAGTCGCATGAGAACTCGACACCCAGATCGCGCAGTCCGTTTACCTCTTTCTGAACAACGGCCTTAGGAAGTCTGAACTCAGGAATGCCGTACATCAGAACGCCGCCGGCAACATGCAGAGCCTCGAAAACGGTCACTTTGCAGCCGGCGCGGGCAAGGTCTCCGGCGCAGGTGAGACCTGCAGGACCTGAACCTACTACAGCTACACGGTGTCCGTTTTTCTTTATCTCTGCAGGCTTATGATCTGAAGACTGATGAGCGCTGTGCCAGTCAGCAGCAAAGCGTTCAAGACGGCCGATACCTACCGGATCGCCCTTGACGCCTCGGATGCACTTCTGTTCGCACTGAGTCTCCTGGGGGCATACGCGGCCGCATACGGCGGGAAGGCTGTTCGTTGAGTTGATGACCGTGTAAGCACCTTCGTAGTCGTGTTCCTTGATCTTGGAAATGAATTCAGGGATACGTACTTCGACAGGGCATCCGGAAATACAGAGAGGATTCTTGCAGCCAATGCAGCGATCGGCTTCGAGAAGAGCCTGCTCTTCAGTATAGCCGAGAGCTACTTCTTCAAAATTCTTGTTGCGGACCAGCGGCTCCTGTTCCGGAATCGGGGTTTTGACAGTTGAATTATTCATAGTTACGCACACCTCCGGTAAGTCTGCATACATGCTCCTTGTCGTGCGTCTCCTGTGCCTTGTAGAAAGCGTTGCGCGACATGAGCTCGTCGAAATCGACAGCGTAGCCGTCAAAATCAGGTCCGTCGACACAGGCAAATTTTCTTTCGCCGTTTATAGTAACTCGGCATCCACCGCACATGCCCGTGCCGTCGATCATGATCGGGTTCAGGCTGACCATGGTCGGAACGCCGAAGGGCTTCGCGGTGGCGACCGTAAACTTCATCATTATTACGGGGCCGATCGCGACGACAAGATCATATGAGCTGTCGGCCTCGAGAAGCTGCTGGAGCTTTGTGGTGGTGAATCCTTTTTCACCGGCTGTACCGTCGTCAGTCATCAGATAGTAATTGGTGCATGCGGCTTCCATTTCATCCTTAAGGATGACGATGTCTTTGGAACGAAAACCAGCAATGACGTCTACCTGCGCGCCGAGTTCATGAAGAGCTTTGGCAATAGGGTAGGCAATGGCGCATCCGACGCCGCCGCCGACTACGATAGCTTTCTTAATACCTTCGATCTCGGAAGGATTTCCGAGCGGTCCGACGAAGTCAGCCAGGCATTCGCCTACCTCAAGCTGGTCGAGAAGCATGGTAGTACGGCCGACTATCTGGAAGATAACGGTCACGGTTCCGTTTTCCTTGTCGGTATCGGCAATGGTAAGCGGGATGCGCTCGCCGTACTCGTCGACCCTGAGGATGATGAATTGTCCTGCTCTTGCTTTCTTCGCTATCGCTGGAGCAGTCACTTCGATAAGAGTGACCGTATCGTTCAAACGGCGCTTTTTGACGATCTTGTACATGTTTTTCATTCCCCCGGTTTTTCAGGATCTCCCGTTTCTGAAAGCTCCTGTTCAATTTCACAAAGCAGTTTCTTGTCCTGCTTAGTCTCAAAAGTAAGTTTTGCGTACATATCCGGTCTGCGCAGACGCGTTCTGATTATTGACTGCTTTCTGCGCCATTTTGCTATATTGGCATGATGTCCAGTAAGCAGTATCTCGGGAACGGCGCGCCCGTGCCATACTTCTGGCCGCGAATACTGCGGGTATTCGAGGAGCCCGTTCCAGTGGCTTTCGTCGACATAGCATTCCTCGTCCGGCAGTACGCCGGGAACGAGACGGCATACGGCGTCCGCTACGGCAAGCGCGGGAATCTCGCCGCCCGTCAGGACAAAATCCCCGAGCGAGAGCTCCTCGTCGACACATTCGTCTATAAAACGCTGGTCCACGCCTTCATAGTGACCGCAGACAAGTATAAGACGGTCATAGTCGTTCTTCAGACGCTTAGCGTCGTCCTGTGTAAACACTTTGCCGCACGGCGACATATAGATAGTATGTATCCTTTCGCCGGCCTCATCGCAGATATGTTTCCAACAGTCGTGGAGAGGCTGAGCCTGCATGACGCAGCCTCTGCCGCCGCCGTATGGGTAGTCGTCGACCTGACGCTGTTTGTTGGTAGTGTAGTCCCGGATCTGGTGGCATTCGATGCGGATATAGCCGCGTTCCTGCCCGCGCCCGATAATACTGTCGCTCAGCATATCCCCGACTGTCTCGGGGAAAAGCGTCATTATGTCTATCCGCATTACATGCCCTCAATAAGTCTAACCGTGACGGAATTGCCGTCGATATCGACCTTTTTAATGAATTCCGGTACGGCAGGTATCAGGATCTCCCGTTTTCCCTTTACGACGTATACGGTGCTGGATGGGAGATCGAGTACTTCGTTGAGCGTGCCGAGCTCGGCACCGGTAACCTCGTCGAAGACCTGCAGCCCGATGATATCCTGAAGGAAATACTCTCCGTCGGAAAGGGGAGCATCGTCTCGGTCGATATAGATGATCTTGTTCTTCAAACTGGACGCTGTGTCGATATCGCAGACACCCTCGAGCGCAAGAATAACAAAACTATTATGTACGCGGGAGGAGAGGACCCTGACGGGCCCTCCGTCTATGAAAAAGCGCTTGAATCCTGAAAGGATCTCCGGACTGTTTGTCCAGGGCTCGACCTTGACTTCGCCACGGATACCGTGGGTGTTGATAATCCTGCCTGCTTCCAGATACTGATTTTTCATGCCGATTCTCAGTCGACGATATCAACGCTTATCCGCTTGCCCTGTTTCTGCGCAACAGAACGCATGAGGGTGCGGATATCCTTCGCGATCTTGCCCTGATGTCCGATCACTTTGCCCATGTCCCCGGGAGCGACACGCAGCTCATACACGGTCTCACCGTTACGTTCGATCTCGGTTACGGATACGGCGCTCGGATCGTCTACAAGATTTTGAGCGATATACTGGAGAAGTTCTTTCATGACAGAACTCCTGTTCAGATTGCGCCTGACTTTTTGAGAAGAGTCTTGACGGTGTCGGTCGGCTGAGCTCCGTTCTTGATCCAGTACAGTGCGCGCTCGTTGTCAATCTTGATCTCCGACGGTTCAGTACGGGGATTGTAAGTACCGATCTCCTCAATGAATCTGCCGTCACGCGGGGAAAGGGAATCTGCAACGACGATCCTGTAGTAGGGGGCTTTCTTAGCGCCCATTCTGCGAAGTCTGATTTTTACCATTTTGTGCTTCCTCCTGAACTAAAATAATTTTTCTTCTTTATATCAGCAGATATCGTGGGATATCGTAGCTGCGGAGCGGTCAGAAACGGAATTTGCCGTTTCTGCGCATTTTGGCGGCGCCCATGCCGCCCAGAGCGCCGATGCCGGGCATCTTGCCTTTGGTCATCTGTTTGGTCATCGCCTGCATTGTCTCGTACTGTTTTATCAGTCTGTTTATGTCGGATACATTAGTGCCGCTGCCGGCTGCTATGCGGCGCTTCCGGCTGCTGTTGAGCACACCGGGATTCTCTCGTTCATAGGGCGTCATGGACAGGATGATGGCCTCGGTGCGGTCAAGGGCGCGTTCATCGAATGAGGCTCCCGAGAGAGCTTTCGCATCGACTCCCGGTATCATGCCGGCTATATCGGACAGGCTGCCCATCGAACGCACCTGAAGCATCTGATCGTAGAAATCGGTAAGAGTGAATTTGTTCTTACGCAGTTTCTCAGTAAGCTCTGCGGCTTTTTTCTCGTCAAAGCTCTGTTCAGCTTTCTCGATAAGCGAGAGTATATCGCCCATGCCGAGGATGCGCGACGCCATCCTGTCCGGATGGAACACCTCGATCTGATCGAGCTTTTCTCCTGTTCCTGCAAACTTTACCGGTTTTCCGGTAACGGCTCGGATGGAAAGCGCAGCACCGCCGCGGGCGTCGCCGTCAAGCTTCGTCAGCATGATGCCGTCTATACCGAGAGCTTCGTCAAAAGCGGATGCCGCATTGACGGCGTCCTGACCTGTCATCGCGTCGACAACGAGAAGTATCTCATCAGGCGACACCGCTGATTTGATGCTTTTGAGCTCGTCCATGAGCTCCTCGTCGATGTGAAGACGTCCGGCGGTGTCCAGAAACACCATATCGTTTCCGTGTTCCTTGGCGTGCTTCACCGCCGCTTTTGCTATTTCCACAGGATCAGCCGTTCCCATCTGGAAGACAGGTATATCGAGCTGACTGCCGACAGTCTCCAACTGTTTGATTGCGGCGGGCCGGTAAACGTCGCATGCGACCAGAAGGGGACGCTTGCTGTTCTGCTTGCGGAGAAGGGCGGCGAGCTTTGCGCCGTTAGTTGTTTTACCTGCTCCCTGAAGCCCAACGAGCATCACGACGGTAGGCGGGTTGGGTGAGATGGTGATCTTGGAGTTTGTACTGCCCATAAGAGCAGTCAGTTCCTCGTTTACGATCTTTATGACCATCTGAGCAGGGGTCAGGCTCTCAAGAACATCGCGTCCGACTGCGCGCTCGCTGACGGTTTTGATGAAGTCTTTAACGACTTTGTAGCTTACGTCAGCTTCCAGCAGCGCAAGACGGACCTCCCTCATAGCTTCCTTTATATCAGACTCTGAGAGACGTCCTTTGCCGCGGAGCTTTTTGAAAGCATTGCTGAGTTTTTCGGACAGACTGTCAAATGCCATTATAAGACCTCAGTTCTTTAACTCTGAAAGAACGCCGGAGAGTTCTTCTGCAAGAGATGATAACTCGCTCCCTTCCGGCGAAAGATCGGTGATACGGCGGGCTAGATCGGCGGCGCGGTCGATCTCTGCATTGCGGCTCAGGAACCTTGCTACTATGCCGGTCTTCTTTTCCGCATCGGTAAGTATGTTTTCGGCACGAACGATTATGTCGCGTACGCCCTGACGGGTTATACCGACGTTCTGAGCGATCTCGGAGAGGGACAGATCCTCGTTATAATAGAGGTCGAAGTATTCGCGCTGTTTATCCGTAAGAAAATCACCGAAGAAATCGAACAGCAGCGACATCTCATATGTTTTTTCTTCCAAAACCGTCACATCCGTAAAGTATAATAACTTGACACCCGGACATTTTACAGGAGAAAAATAGCGATGTCAAGTGTATTTAAAGTAAAAATACTTTACAGGGTGTTTTTCCTTGACAATTTATACCTTTAAAGGTAAAATCCATATAGAAATTTGCGATCTGGAGGTGAGAATGTGGACGCTGGCAGTACCGGAGGAGCCGCAGGCCGAAGTTGTCGGGAATGTGATCAGGCGGTGCCCTTGCCCGCGCTCATGTTCTGATTTTCCGCGCCTTGCTCCCCCTTCTTTTACCAAAAAGTAAGGAGGATTTTTTATGCAGGAAAACACCATGGTCTTTGAAGAGACCATCGTAAAGCTCCTCGAAACAAAAAAGTATTCCACAATCCGCGACATCATGGCGGCCATGAACGCCGCAGATATCGCATCGCTGTTTGAGGATGTGGAGGAGGAAAAACTCCCGCTCCTATTCCGGCTGCTCCCAAAGGAACTGGCGGCCGAGACATTCGTCGAGATGGACAGCGATCTGCAGGAGCTGCTAATCAAAAGCTTTTCAGACAGCGAGCTGAAAGAAGTCTTTGACGAACTGTACGTAGATGACGCGGCGGACATCGTTGAGGAGATGCCCGCAAATGTCGTAAAACGTATCCTTCAGCAATCCGATCCCGAGACCCGTCGGATGATCAACGAGATACTGAAGTATCCCGAAGACTCCGCGGGAAGCATAATGACGACGGAGTACGTGAGTCTCCGTCCCGAAATGACCGCCGAGGAAGCGATCAAACGGATCCGCCGAACCGGCATCGACAAAGAGACTATCTATACGTGTTACGTTACCGAGGAGGACAGGCGTCTCATCGGATATGTCTCGATACGTACGCTGCTTATCTCTGACGATGAAGAACGAGTCAGGGATATCATGGACGACAATGTGATATCTGTCACTACGACGGACGACCAGGAAGACGTATCCATCCTGTTCGGCAAATACAATTTCGTCGCCCTGCCTGTGGTCGACAAAGAGGGAAGGCTTGTCGGCATCGTCACGGTCGACGACGCTATCGACGTCATGCAGGAAGAGGTCACCGAGGATATCGAAAAGATGGCGGCTATCATCCCTTCCGAAAAGCCGTATCTCAAGATGTCAGTGCCGGATATCTGGAAGGTACGTATGCCCTGGCTCCTTCTTCTCATGATCTCGGCCACGTTCACCGGCATGATCATTACGGGATTTGAAAACGCCCTCCAGGCGCAGGTCGTACTTACGGCTTTTATCCCTATGCTGATGGACACCGGAGGCAACTCGGGCAGTCAGGCGTCCGTATCCGTCATAAGAAGCCTCGCTCTTCGTGAGGTCGAATTTGCGGATTACTTTACGGTCCTTTGGAAAGAGATACGCGTATCGGCCTTCTGCGGTGCCACGCTGGCCGTTGTCAACTTCGGCAAGATCCTTCTGATCGACCGTATGCTTCTGGGAAACACTGAAGTGACGATCAGTGTGGCCGCGGTCATATGCATCACGCTTTTCCTGACAGTAGTATGTGCCAAGATCGTCGGCTGCTCGCTGCCTATGCTTGCGGCAAAGCTGAATTTCGACCCGGCTGTAATGGCGAGCCCGTTTATTACGACGATCGTCGACGCTATATCGCTTCTCATCTATTTCCAGATTGCGAAAACGCTTCTTAATTTCTGATCCAGATATGACAAGTGCCGGAAGACCAGACTTCCGGCATTTGCGTCTTTCGCACATATTTAAACCTAAAATGATCACGGATATATTGGTCAACAATGAAGAGAGGGACTGCGGGAAAGGCCGCGGTATCAGGTCATAGGAGTATGCGTAAAAGAAAGACCGTTATAATAGCTGCGGCAGTGGCATTCGTAATAGTCATCGGCCTGGCCGGCTGCTACTATGTGCTCAACGTCCTCATGCAGGAGAACAAATATATCGACTGGTGGGCCAAGCTCCCGGAAGACGCCGAAGTAGATAAAACGTGGGGAAATCTCTACACTGTCTGCGAAGGAGACGGATTCTATGCGCGCATCTCACAGGAAAGATCGCCATATGTCGACGTACAGGAGTATATAGATTACTATTTCGACCGTTTTACTGAAAACGAGACTTTCAGGCGTGAAAACGGTCTCGAGCTCCTTCGCGACGAGACCAAGGGTAAAAAGCATGTCCTTTCGGTCAGGGTCAGCGACATGCCGGAAGGCTATGCTGACACATACACTTACGTGACTGTACGCTCAAATACACTTTATTTCTATCGCGCTATGCTTAAATATGACAGCAGGTCAAACGCCGAAGCGTCGCAGAAGGCGGTAGACACGTTCGTTTCCAGTTTCAGGATCAAGCCTGGGATCAAGGATTACGGTATGTCGACGGACTTTTACCCCGTGGTTCCCGACAGCTGGTCTGAAGAGACGGCTGCCGCATATGAGAAACTTACATCGCCCGATGGATTCTGGCTCGGTGTGTTCAGCCCGGAGGCCGAAACCCTTGTAGAGCGGCTCGGACATGAGTTCCCGGTGATACTGAAGTATTTTCACCTGAACGAGTCGTTCCCGCTGGAAGAGATGCAGGCGCTCTGGAACGAGGGGAAACTCGCCGAACTTACTTTCCAGCTGACCGTGAACAACAACGAGGACGTGTACGCACGTTCTCCGGTCATAGATGTACTTGCGGGGAAGTACGACGACGCTCTCAAGGCTATCGCTTCCGGCATGAAGGAATTCGGTCATCCTTTCATGTTCCGGCTGAATAACGAGATGAACTCCGACTGGACCAGTTATTCCGGTATCATAACGCTATCGGATCCGGATATATATATCGCGGCCTGGCGATACATATACGAACTGTTTGAGGACGAAGGCGTCGATAACGCAATATGGATATTCAATCCGAACGACAATAATTATCCGCCTGCACGATGGAACAACTTTCTGGCGTACTATCCCGGAAACGGATATGTCCAGCTGCTGGGAGTCACAGGATACAACACAGGTACATATTATCACGATGTGACGGGTGAGATATGGCGCTCATTTCCCGAGATATATGATGCGATAGAAACCGAGTATATGCCGTATTTCTCAAAGTTTTCATGGATTATAACCGAGTACGCATCAAGTTCCTACGGCGGGGACAAACCTGCGTGGATCAGGGAGATGTTCGACAGTTTCAAGGATTATCCGAACATAAAGGTAGCCGTATGGTTCGACGCTGCCGACTATGATTACCGTCCAGGTAAAGAGGGGATAGCGGGCAGACCGTACTGGCTGGCGGAGACGGAAGAAACGCTCGAAGCTTATAAAGAGGGTATGAAGGACGCCGAGAGCAGATTCTTTGACTAAAAAACATCAATTTAAATAAAAATTCATCTTGCATCCTGAAAAACTATTTGTTATACTACTTTGGCCGGCTTGTGTCCGGTATCACGCACACGGGCGGACCTGGCGTCATGTGCCATGCGGCTGGCGCCCGGAATGAAGTCCGTGGTGGATAAAACTAAAAAAGGAGAAAAGAAAATGGCAGTAGTATCCATGAAGCAGCTGCTCGAAGCCGGTGTCCACTTCGGCCACCAGACGAGACGCTGGAACCCAAAGATGGCTCCGTACATCTATATGGAGCGCAACGGCATCTATATCATCGACCTTCAGAAGACGGTCAAGAAGCTCGAAGAGGCTTATAACTTCGTCCGTGATCTCTCCGCCGAAGGCGGCACGATCCTTTTCGTCGGCACGAAGAAGCAGGCCCAGGACGCTATCCGCGAGGAAGCTGAGCGCGTAGGCAGCTACTATGTCAACGCCCGCTGGCTCGGCGGTATGCTGACCAACTTCAAGACCATGCGTACCCGTATCGACAGGCTTGCCCAGCTCCGCAAGATGCAGGAGGACGGCACTTTCGATATGCTCCCGAAGAAGGAAGTCATCAAGCTCACCAACGAGATCGCAAAGCTCGAGAAGTATCTCGGCGGCGTGAAGGAAATGAAGAAGCTTCCGTCCGCGATGTTCATTATCGACTCCCGCAAGGAGCGCAATGCGATCGCTGAGGCCCGTAAGCTCAATATCCCGATTGTTTCGATAGTCGATACGAACTGCGATCCCGACGAGATAGACTATATCATCCCCGGAAATGACGATGCGATCCGCGCGATCCGTCTCATCACCGCAGCCATGGCAAACGCTGTCCTCGAAGGCCGTCAGGGCCAGGACAATGCCGAGGCTGAAACGGCAGCCGAAGCTCCGGCAGAAGCCGCAGAAGAACAGGAGGCGTGACATATGGCATTCACAGCTAAGGACGTAAAAGACCTCAGAGAGATGACCGGCGTCGGCATGATGGACTGCAAAAAGGCCCTCACCGAAGCTGACGGCGATATGGACAAGGCGGTCGAGTGGCTCCGCGAAAAGGGCCTTGCCGCTGCTCAGAAAAAGGCCGGCAGGATTGCCGCCGAAGGTATGGCATACGCCGACGTCATCGACGGTATCGGTGTCGTCGTAGAAGTCAACGCGGAGAGCGACTTCGTCGCAAAGAACGAGCTCTTCGTAGAGTACGTCAAATCCGTCGCTGAAGTCGTTGCCAAAGAGGACCCTGCTGATCTCGACGCTCTCTTCGCCTGCAAGTATCCCGGCAGTGAGATGACTGTCCTTGAGATGCAGAACGAGAAGGTCCTCGTCATCGGCGAGAACATCAAGGTCCGCCGCTTCGCTCGCTATGCCGACGGTTTCAGTGTACCGTACGTACATGCAGGCGGCAAGATCGGTGTCATCGTCAACATCGCAGCCGACGGGATTTCCGATATGGACAAGGTCACAGAGCTCGGTAAGGACATCGCAATGCAGATCGCAGCAATGAATCCTTCCTTCCTCGACAAGTCAAACGTGGACCAGGCGACTCTTGACAAAGAGAAGGAGATCCTCATGGTCCAGGCTAAGGAAGATCCCAAGAACGCGAACAAGCCTGAAAACATAATCGAAAAGATGGTCATGGGCCGCGTCGGCAAGTACTATGAAGAGAACTGCCTCCTTCAGCAGGCGTTCGTAAAAGAGAACAAGATCTCTGTCGAGAAGCACATCGCCGAAGTGGCCAAGCAGCTCGGCGGTACGATAGCCATCAAGGGCTATACCCGCTTTGAGAAGGGCGAAGGCATTGAGAAGCGTCAGGACGACCTCGCGGCTGAGGTCGCAAAGATGATCAAATAATCATCCGGACAACAACACAGATCCCCCGTACTGAAATGGTACGGGGGATCTTTTTTGACAAATTAGATTGTCCACAAAAAGAAAATGCCCCGTATGCGATGTGCATACGGGGCATCGAAATCACTGCCCGATCAGAGGATCGAGAAGGCAATGATGAGACCTACGAAAACAATGGAGACGGTCGAAACGAGCTTGATGAGGATGTTGAGAGACGGGCCGGAAGTGTCCTTGAAGGGGTCGCCGACAGTGTCGCCGACGACAGCGGCCTTGTGGCACTCGGAGCCCTTGCCGCCGTGGTTGCCTCTCTCGATGTACTTCTTGTCATTGTCCCAGGCGCCGCCGGAGTTGGA